>MKRS01000782.1 GCA_001897035.1 Bacteroidales bacterium 45-6 | reverse complement strand
CTCTTCGCGGATGCTGGTTTTTATTTTCAACTGGTCGTGAAATACGGCGATCACGCTCGACAAGGTGGCGTTTCCGGCGCGTTCGCCCAAGCCGTTCATCGTCACGTGTACCCCTTTCACGCCGACTTCTGCGGCCACCATGGTGTTGGCCACGGCCAAGTCGTAGTCGTTGTGCGCATGAAAGTCGAAATGGAGCTGTGGATAGCGTGTCATCATGTGGCGGACGTTGCGCCAGGTGGTGTGCGGGGTGAGAATGCCCAACGTGTCGGGTAGCATGAACCGTTTGATGGGGAGGTGCTGGAGCGAATCCATCATGAAATAGACGTATTCTTCCGAATCAATAATTCCGTTTGACCAGTCTTCGAGGTAGAGGTTCACTGTGATGCCCATTTTTTGCGCCAAGGCCACTTCTTGGGTGATGTCAGCCAGATGTTCTTCGGGTGTTTTCCGGAGTTGTTCGGTGACATGCTTGTAAGATCCTTTGGTGAGTAGGTTGATTGTCTGGCATCCGGCATCCTGTATCCATTTGAGGGAAGCTCCTTTGTCGATAAAGCCAAGGATCTCGATCTTTTCAATGTTGCCGCTGGAGCGAGCCCAGTCGGCGATCCGTTTCACTGTTTCAAACTCACCGTCTGACACACGTGCAGACGCAATTTCAACCCGGTTGACACCGAGTTCGTCGAGCAGGAGATGGGCGAGGCTCATCTTCTCGTGGGTTGAAAAGGACACTCCGGAGGTTTGTTCACCATCCCGGAGTGTTGTATCCATGATTTCTATCATAATCGGTTAATTTGTACCTTTCCCCAACCTTCCGAATCAGCGGGAGAGTAGCGTGTGCTAGCTAACTCTCCCTCTCATTGGAGGAGGCTGGGGAGGTGGGCATTATTTGCTCTTTTCGTATTGTTCGATCAAATCTTTTTTGGAGAGCAGGTAGTCGATGTCGTCCAATCCGTTCAGCAAACATTCTTTTTTGTAGGGATTGATCTCGAACGACTCTGTTTGTTGAGACTTGTTGTTGGTGACCGTCTGATTCTGCAAATCCACTGTGATGGTTGCTTGCGGGTCGCTTGCCACGTCTGCAAATAATTTAGCCAAGAATTCGGGAGAAACTACCACAGGCAACACACCGTTGTTCAAGGCGTTGTTCTTGAATATATCGGCAAAGAAGCTGGATACGACGACTTTGAATCCGTATCCGGCCACAGCCCATGCTGCGTGTTCGCGGCTGGATCCGCTACCGAAATTTTTACCTGCCACCAGGATTTCCCCTTTGTATGTCGGGTTGTTCAACACGAAGTCTGCCTTCGGGCTTCCGTCCTTGTTGTAGCGCCAGTCGGCAAACAGGTTGTCGCCAAATCCGTTTTTGTCGGTGGCTTTCAGGAAGCGAGCCGGAATGATTTGGTCTGTGTCCACGTTCTCGATGGGAAGTGGAATATAAGTTGAGGTTAATGTTTGAAATTTTTCCATTGTAATTTAATTTGCCAATGTGAAAATATGCCAATGTGCCAATTATTTCTTGGCCGTGGATATTATCTTGTTTAAAATTTTCTGTATTTCTATAATTTCATTCAACAATGAATCTGGTTGTGGATAGTTCTCGGCATGTTTGCAAAGCAGAAGCCAATACTGCGTTTCTTCAGCTTCTTTGGCTGCTATTTTTATTTTGTGGATAAAATCAGCTCTGCTTTCGCAATTTTGCGATTCCCTAACGTTACCCCTACCGAAGTGCCACTTCGCAATAATTGATTTGAAATAACATATTTACGCCTCTCATCCAATGTCTCGCAATAGGATATAATATCCAACGCAAAGTTGAAAGATTTGTCCAAAATTACATTTCCGGTTTCAATCATTGGGTTAAAAACGTATCAAACAATTATTTTATTTTGTGCTTCCTTACAACAGTAACAATATGATAGCATATAAAATCCGATCATTTTCTAATTGGCATATTGGCACATTGTCATATTAGCACATTTGTTTTCAGGGATTCGTTATCTTTCCGGTGATCGCTGCTGCCGCCGCAACAAGTGGTCCTGCCAGGATAGTCCTTGCCCCTGGGCCTTGGCGTCCTTCGAAGTTGCGGTTTGATGTGGAAACGGCATATTTTCCGGCAGGAACTTTGTCGTCGTTCATCGCCAGGCAAGCCGAACATCCCGGTTGGCGAAGAGCAAATCCGGCTTCAGTGAGGATGTCGTAAAGACCCTCTTCGCGGATTTGTTTTTCCACCATCCAGCTTCCGGGCACTAACCAAGCAGTCACGTTGTCGGCTTTTTTCTTGCCTTTCACGTAGTTGGCAAACACTCGGAAATCCTCGATGCGCCCGTTGGTGCAGCTTCCCAAGAAAACATAGTCGATCGATTTTCCTTCCAATTTTTCTCCTGGTTGGAATCCCATGTAATCCAATGATTTTTGGAAAGAAATACGTCCCGCTTCGTCGATGGCTTCCAGGGTTGGAATGCTGTCGGTGATGCCCATTCCCATTCCCGGATTGGTTCCGTAGGTAATCATCGGGGGGATTTGTGAAGCATCAAAAGTATATTCTTTGTCGAAAACAGCATCTTCGTCGGTTTTCAACGTCTTCCAATACGCCAATTGCTTGTCCCATTCTTCGCCTTTGGGGGCAAATTCGCGCCCTTTCACGTATTCGAATGTCTTTTCGTCGGGAGCGATCATTCCGCCTCGTGCGCCCATCTCGATGCTGAGGTTGCACACTGTCATCCGTTCTTCCATCGACATGTTGCGGATAGCCTCGCCGGCGTATTCCACGAAATATCCAGTGGCACCGCCTGTGGTGAGCTGCGAAATCATGTACAGGGCCAAGTCTTTGGCAATCACCCCGTCCTGAAGTTTTCCGGTGAAGTTGATGCGCATCGTTTTGGCACGCGTTTGGAGGATACATTGCGAAGCCAGTACCATTTCCACCTCGCTGGTGCCGATTCCGAAGGCGATGGCACCGAATGCGCCGTGCGTGGAGGTGTGGCTGTCGCCGCACACGATGGTCATTCCGGGATGCGTGAAGCCATTTTCCGGTCCGATGATGTGTACAACGCCGTTTTTCTTATTTCCCAAGGGATAATAGAACGGCATGTCGAATTCTTTGGCATTTTTGTCGAAAGTATCCAACTGGTTGCGGGAGATGGGGTCGCTCACCGGCTGGTCTTGGTTGATTGTCGGCGTGTTGTGGTCGGCAGTCATGGTGGTGCGTTCGGGACGGAATACTTTCAGTCCTCGGGCGCGAAGTCCGGCGAAAGCTTGCGGGCTTGTTACTTCGTGGCAGAAATGTCGGTCGATGTATAATTGCGTGGGACCGTTTTCCACGGTGGACACAGTGTGTGCATCCCAAATCTTGTCAAACAGGGTCTTCCCTGCGCTTGGTTTCTGCGAATCTGTACTCATTTTCTTTTTTCTGTTGTTTATTTATTTTACGAATTTATTGATTGCGTTGATGAAGGCTTCTACGGCAGCGGCCACTATGTCGGTGTTTGCCGAAAAGCCATAGTAGTTGATTCCTTCGTGTTCCACCTGCATGTGCACTTTTCCGGTGTCATCGCTTCCCTTGTTGATGGCTTGGATGAGGAATTCCTGGATGGTGGTCTGGCGGTGGATGATTTGTTTCACGGCTTTGATGGCTGCGTCCACGGGTCCGTTGCCGGTGGCGGAAGCTTCAAATTTCTCGCCGGCGATGTCCAATCCTACGATTGCAACGTTACGAATCCCTAATCCGGAAGTTACCTGCAAGTAATCTAACCGAATTCGGTGCATTTTGTTCGTTTCCTTACCTGCCAAAATCAATACATCCTCGTCCGTGATGTCCGCCATGCTGAAGTGTTTCGCGCCCTTTTTCCCGCGTTTTTGTTTGAGCTTCACTGGATTTCCTTTTTGAGAATTCGATTTCCTTTTTTGGATGGTATTCCATTTTTGGGAAAAAGTTAGTCTGTCCGAAGTAAAAGTAAGTCTGTCCCTATCAATTCCCCCCAACGATCGCGCCGCACATCTCTGCATCTGATCTGATCTGTACTCCTCAAGATCAGAAAGATGGCGGGAAAACAAAAAATATGAATGCGATGGCGGGAAACACAGAGGCGGGAAACCAAGAGAAAAGGTTGTCCACCTCACAATTTCAACGTTGAACTTTAAGTCCAACCCCCAACCCAACGTGTCCGGAGGACGCGTCCGCTGGTCCGCGTCCAATGGCGGACAGCGCTGTCTCCTAAAAAGGGGAAGGCATGCCGCACCGCATGTGCGGCGTACGCTTGAGGCGTGTCCCAAACGTGCGTTTGGGCCGGCCGCTAGTATAGTGCGATAAGAGAAGAAAGATGGCGGGAGACGAAGTGAAAGGTGTGTCCACCTCACACACAAAAGGTTTTGTAGGCTTCGTGTGAGGACGAACACGAGCAGTTTTTAATATAAATACAGCATGCGCTAAATGGCTCGAGGAATAGCTTCATACTTGTCCCGCCGAGGTAGAACGCCTATTGCGCGGGCACGTCCCAGCAAGAAGCA
>MKRS01000781.1 GCA_001897035.1 Bacteroidales bacterium 45-6 | reverse complement strand
ATATTTAATGTTTTTTTAATGGATTCGCCGACCTTGCAACATCCCGATGGCGGGGCTATGCCCCTGATTCAATAAAGAGGAAGCTACCGGGTCTGTCTCAAAAGAAATTTTGAACGCAGATTACGCAAATTGTATCGATTGACTTTATTCAATAAATCAGACATTTAGGCTGTGTCTGCCTGCTTATAAAATACCAAATTAGCGTAATTTGCGTTCTTTTGAGACAGCTTCCTCCATTCGGAGCCAAGCAAAACGACAACAAACCAGATGCATACATTTTATTTACACTAAATTAGATTTAAAAATCCATTCGTGTAATATCAAACTCACGCTTGTTTTTTTAAAACAAGGAAAGAATTAGGAAGGGACAAACAGCATCAAAACAAATATTATTTGGAAGGAAGCCTTCATTTATTGTATTTTTGCACTCCCTTATGGATGATATGACAACGAATATGCGATTGGAAGAAAGATATATACAAAGACATTTCTCAGGTAGAATCTTCGACATAATTACTCAAACCGCGGACGAACTGGGGCTGGAATGCTACGCCATCGGGGGCTATGTCCGTGACATTTTCCTCCACCGCGAGTCGAAGGACATCGACGTGGTGACTGTTGGCAGCGGCATACAATTGGCGGAAGCCATTTCAAAAAAATTAGGAAAAAAGGCACATTTGTCCGTTTTCAAGACCTACGGCACGGCGCAAATCAAATACGGCGACATCGAAGTGGAATTTGTGGGAGCGCGCAAAGAGTCGTACCAGCACGATTCGCGTAATCCGATCGTGGAAAACGGGACACTCGCTGACGACCAGAACCGCCGCGACTTCACCATCAACGCCTTGGCGGTTTGCCTCAACAAGCAACGTTTCGGCGAACTGCTCGACCCATTTGACGGATTGGCCGATATGGAGCGGCTCATTATCCGCACGCCGCTCGATCCCGACATCACCTTCAGCGACGACCCGCTGCGCATGATGCGTGCCATCCGCTTTGCATCGCAGCTCGGATTCGACATTTATCCGGAAACGTTCGATGCCATTTGCCGCAACAAGGACCGCATTAAAATCATCACCAAAGAACGGATCGCTGACGAACTGAACAAGATTGTGCTCTCGCCCAAACCATCCGTCGGATTCAAACTATTGGATTTGACAGGCTTGCTTCCCGAAATATTTCCGGAATTCGTGGAACTGAAAGGAGCTGAAACCCGAAATGGAATCGGGCACAAAGACAATTTCGAGCATACACTGATCGTTCTCGACAACATTTCTCGGAAAACAGACAACTTGTGGCTCCGCTGGGCGGCCATCCTTCACGACATTGCCAAGCCCGCCACCAAACGCTTCGATTCGCGCTTGGGTTGGACATTCCACAACCACAATTTCATCGGCGAAAAGATGGTACCACAGATTTTCAAACGGATGAAATTGCCTCTGAACGAAAAGATGAAATATGTGCAGAAGATGGTATCGCTACACATGCGCCCCGTGGTACTGGTGGAAGAAACCATTACCGATTCGGCCGTGCGCCGCTTGCTCTTCGAAGCAGGTGACGACATCGACGACCTGATGACCCTCTGCAAGGCCGATATATCCTCCAAAAACAAGGAAAAAGTGCGCCGCTACCTCCAAAACTTTGATCTGGTGCAGGAAAAGCTGCGCGAAATCGAAGAGAAAGACCACGTGCGCAACTTTCAGCCACCCATCATGGGCGAACAAATCATGGAGATGTTTGGCTTGGCACCCGGACGGGAAGTAGGACAATTGAAAACCTCGCTAAAAGACGCCATCATGGACGGCCTGATCCCCAACGAGTACGGCGCCGCATACGAATACCTGCTGAAAAAAGCCGAAAAGATGGGCTTGCAACTTGCTCAAAAGGAATAAAGACCGATCCTGATCATAAAAAAGACGAACTATGTCCGCAGATCCTTATATTTTCCCGCCCCGAAAAGCCGAAATAGCCAACAGCATCACCCACGCTGCGGGCGTCCTGTTTGGAGTGGGCGTTCTCATAGCAAGCTGTTGCATTCCGGGCCTTCCCCTCGTTCACCGAATAGGCTTGCTGGTTTTCGCAGGCTGCATGATGGAGATGTATTGCGTGTCCACCATCTATCATCTCGAACAAAGAACGGGACGGAAGATCTTCCTACGTCTGATGGATCATATCTCGATCTATTTCCTAATCGCCGGCACCTACACACCCTTCATCCTGGTATGCCTCTCGGGATATTCCAGGTGGATGCTTCTGGCCATCATCTGGGGGATCGTCGTGATAGGCATCATTTATAAATTGTGGTGGTGGAAACGGTTTCCCAAAATATCGCTCTACTTCTACCTGGCGATGGGCTGGATGGTGGTGTTTTTTATCCGGCCGATGTATCAAACCTTGCCGTTGGAAGGATTCATTTGGCTGATAGCAGGCGGGCTGAGCTACAGCCTCGGCACCATTTTCTACGCCAAAAGCAAACCCCTCTACAACCATGCCATCTGGCATCTTTTTGTACTTGGAGGAAGCATCTGCCATTTCATGGCCATCTGGGCTACTGTTTGAAAAATGCAAGGGCTTTTTGAAAAATCCAGTTAGAATTATGCCACACAGCAATTTAAATTAATAAATAATTCACTGGATACATAGGAACTTATTATTCCAGGATTATCGGCCTGATTTCGTCATCAAATCTTTGCTTTATCCTCAATAGTTCTCAATTATTTTGTAATTTGTAGCCGTTTTCTTTGTTGCAGCAATCAAATACTGCAATTTATGAAAACAAAAAGCTTGTTATTAGGTGTTTTATTATGTTTTATCTCGACTTTTCACCTTATGTCCCAACCCCGCACAATGGAATCGGAAAACCTTAGAATCCTGAGCTGGAATATCTACATGCTCCCCTACCTGAGCTGGTTCAACGGCAATGGCCATCGAGCAAAAATCATCGGCGAAGAACTGGTGAATTCCGACTACCAGATCATTGTGTTTCAGGAAGCCTTTAGCAGCAAGTGCAGGCGGATCATGAAAAAAATCCTTCAGGAAAAATATCCATACCAATACGGGCCGAGCAACAATTCAGCCTGGTCGCTCCGATCCAACAGCGGCCTTTGGGTGTTGAGCAAATTTCCGCTCAACCAGCTGAAGAGCATCAAGTTTGAAAAAGCAAGCGGATACGACCTGATTGCTCAAAAGGGAGCGACCCTTTTTGAAGGGGAATTCAACGGCAGGCTTTTCCAACTGATGGCTACCCACCTCCAGTCGTCCAATTCGCAAGACATACGGGACAAGCAATACCGGGAAATTGCCGGCCTTTTGAAAGAATTCTACACCCCCGACATTCCCCAGATCCTGTGCGGCGATTTCAACACCGAGATGAGCAACAAGTCACACTACGAAACGATGCTGAAATCACTCGATGCTGACAATGGAAGCTTGTCCGGGAACATACAAACCACATACGATGAACTAAACAATACGTTGGCCAAGCAAAAAAACGGCAAAGGCGAAATCATCGACTACATCCTCACCCGGAACACATCCTGCATCGCATCCATCCAGCGGCAAGTACTGGAGTTCTATCACTCAGAAACGACCTTCCAAAGCAATCTTTCGGATCATTACGCATTGGAGGCCACTGTCCGGTTTGCACCTTCAGCCACCCTCGTTGCAGGAAAATAGAAATTATCGTCCAGCACAAAACAAAGAAGGATGCCATTTCGTGAAATGGCATCCTTTCTGCAATTTTTTATACTATCCGGTATGTGTGTTTTAGCCTAAATAGCTTCTCAAAAGCTTGTTCCGGGAATTGCTACGCAAACGCTTGATTGCTTTTTCCTTGATCTGGCGCACACGCTCTCTTGTGAGCTGAAACTTGTCGCCTATTTCCTCCAAGGTCATTTCCTGGTAGCCGATTCCGAAGAACATCTTGATGATGTCGCTTTCCCGTTCGGTGAGGGTAGATAGCGCCCTGTCTATCTCCTGTTGCAAGGATTCGTTTATCAACGTCCTGTCAGCAATGGGAGCGTCATCGTTCACCAATACGTCCAAAAGGCTGTTGTCCTCGCCTTCCACGAAGGGAGCGTCCATCGAAATGTGGCGGCCCGAAACCTTCAGCGAGTCAGCAATCTTGTCCACAGGAATGTCAAGCTGGTCGGCCAATTCTTCTGCCGAGGGACGACGTTCATTTTCCTGTTCGAACTTGGAGAAAGCCTTGCTGATTTTGTTCAACGAACCCACTTGGTTGAGGGGTAAACGCACGATACGCGATTGCTCGGCCAAAGCCTGCAGAATCGATTGGCGAATCCACCATACGGCGTAGCTGATAAATTTGAATCCACGTGTCTCATCAAATTTTTCAGCAGCCTTGATTAGCCCGAGATTACCTTCGTTGATAAGGTCGGGAAGGCTTAGCCCTTGGTTTTGATATTGCTTGGCCACAGACACCACAAAACGGAGGTTGGCTCTGGTCAGTTTTTCCAAAGCAGCCTTATCACCCCGTTTGATAGCTTGTGCCAA
>MKRS01000780.1 GCA_001897035.1 Bacteroidales bacterium 45-6 | reverse complement strand
ACGATCAAGTTGTTCAGGTTGGTGATGTACGTTTGGAGGTGTTTTCCGTAGTGAAGTTCCACCGTTTGCTGACCGATGACAGGCGCTAAAGCGTCTGTTGCATAAGGCAATTTTGGCAATTCAAATTTCATGACTTTATTTTTTTTGTCGTTATTAATAGTATTATTAACTGTCTGTCCGGTTATTGCGCTATACGCAAAAGCAATAAGCATAATGGCAAAATATCTTCTCATAATCAGTATCAATTTAAAAGAACATGATGGGATTCTTTTGTCGCATCTTTCTATCATAAACAAATTGCTTGCAGGTTTGTTCTTGACAGAACTAATAAACGCCTATAAATTTTATCTATGCACTTCCAACCCATCATAGAAAGTTTGGATAAAACAACCAGCCGGAAAATATGTTCAGCCATGCAAGAAAAAGACCGTGGACGGCCAGCTAAAAAAGTCTGCCATTTCGTCACCACCCCCACTCTTTCAGATTTTGGCACAACTTTTGATAAAAAGCTTGTGTCGCACTGCCCGGCGATCAGGACACTATCAGGCCACGGCAAAGAGACAAGACTATAGAATAAGAAAAAATTAAATTAAACTACAAATACAACTATGGGAAAAATTATCGGAATCGACTTAGGCACAACCAACTCTTGCGTGGCAGTGCTGGAAGGTAGCGAACCAAACGTGATCGCTAACAACGAAGGAAAACGCACAACGCCTTCAATCGTTGCCTTTGTGGAGGGCGGCGAACGCAAAGTGGGAGACCCTGCCAAACGTCAGGCAATCACCAATCCTCAGAAAACTGTTTTCTCCATCAAACGTTTCATGGGTGAAACCTGGGACCAGGTGCAAAGCGAATTGAAGCGTGTACCTTATAATGTGGTGAAAGGCGACAACAATACTCCCCGCGTCGATATTGACGGACGTCTCTATACTCCGCAAGAAATTTCAGCGATGGTTCTTCAAAAGATGAAGAAAACAGCCGAAGACTATTTGGGTCAGGAAGTAACGGAAGCTGTCATCACAGTGCCTGCTTACTTCAACGACGCACAGCGCCAAGCCACTAAGGAAGCTGGCGAAATTGCCGGATTGAACGTCCGCCGTATCGTGAACGAACCAACTGCAGCCGCCTTGGCTTATGGTTTGGACAAGACCAGCAAAGATTTGAAAATCGCTGTATTCGACTTGGGTGGAGGCACATTCGATATTTCTATCCTCGAATTGGG
Organism: Bacteroidales bacterium 45-6; assembly: GCA_001897035.1. Taxonomy (GTDB): domain Bacteria; phylum Bacteroidota; class Bacteroidia; order Bacteroidales; family Dysgonomonadaceae; genus UBA1309. The sequence continues at coordinate 3,292 of MKRS01000780.1, read as the reverse complement.
CGACGGGGTATTCGAAGTGAAATCCACAAACGGCGACACCCACTTGGGCGGTGACGACTTCGACCACGTGATTATCGACTGGCTGGCAGACGAATTCAAAAGCGACGAAGGAATCGACTTGCGCCAAGATCCGATGGCATTGCAACGCTTGAAAGAAGCTGCCGAAAAGGCAAAAATAGAGCTTTCAAGCTCCACTTCCACCGAGATCAACCTGCCATACATCATGCCGGTAAACGGCATTCCAAAGCACTTGGTGAGAACGCTGAGCCGCGCCAAATTCGAACAATTGGCCGACCGCTTGATCCAAGCCACCGTTGAGCCTTGCCGCAAGGCTTTGTCGGATGCAGGAATGAGCGCTTCGGACATCGACGAAGTGATCCTCGTAGGCGGATCCACACGTATCCCCGCCATTCAGGCAATCGTGGAAAAATTCTTCGGGAAAGTCCCTTCCAAAGGGGTGAATCCCGACGAAGTGGTAGCCGTAGGAGCTGCTATCCAAGGTGCTGTTTTGTCAGGAGATGTAAAAGACGTATTGTTACTTGACGTCACTCCGCTTTCTTTGGGCATTGAAACAATGGGAGGCGTGATGACAAAATTGATCGAATCGAACACCACTATCCCAACCCGCAAGTCGGAAACTTTCTCCACTGCGGCGGACAACCAGCCTTCGGTGCAAATCAACGTGTTGCAGGGAGAACGCCCCATGGCCAAGGATAACAAGCAAATCGGCGTGTTCAACTTGGATGGAATTCCATCCGCTCCACGTGGAGTGCCACAGATCGAAGTGACATTCGACATCGATGCCAACGGTATTTTGAAAGTTTCGGCCAAAGACAAGGCTACCGGAAAAGAGCAATCTATCCGCATCGAGGCCTCTTCCGGCTTGAGCGATGCCGAAATACAACGGATGAAAGACGAAGCTGCCGCAAATGCAGAATCGGACAAGAAGGAACGTGAACGCATCGACAAACTGAACCAGGCCGACTCGTTGATTTTCCAAACGGAAAAGCAATTGACCGACCTTGGCGATAAAATCCCTGCCGACAAAAAGGCCGACCTGGAAGCTTCACTCTCGAAACTGAAAGATGCGCACAAAGCACAGGATATTGCAGCGATCGATGCAGCAATGGAAGAGTTGAACGCCAAGTTCCACGCCATGAGCCAGGACATGTATAACGCAGCCAATGCGGGAGGCGCAGGAGCTGGAGCGCAAGCCGGAGCTCAAGAGCAACCGAAAAATGATGGTGGCGCAGAAGATGTTGATTTCGAAGAAGTAAAGTAAAAAGCCATTCCAGTTCACCACAGCTGGAGGTGTACAAAAAATTGCCCCAACTTGGAGATTCCAGGTTGGGGCAATATTTTTTCAAGTGCCTTCTAAATCCCTATTTCAATTATCTGTGTTGAAGAATTATCTTCTGTGAAATAGTTCCTGATTTGACAACATAAACCCCTTTCTGTAAAGAATTAAGCTGAACCTCTCCGCTGCTAACCTTGGCCGACAACACCTTAGCCCCAACAACGTTGTAAACAGCGACATCCGTCCCATCGGGAATATTCTTTGCCAGCAAGCTTACTCCAGAAACCGTAAATCCAGGTTCGGACGATGCAGCCAAAGAAACACCTGAAGATGCGGCTTCTCCGAAATAGAAGTTGTCCCAAACAGATTTGGACGTAGCATACAGATTGATCTGATAGGTGAATTGATCGTAACCGTTAGGGGCTGTGAAAGAGGTCTTGTAAGATTGCCATGCAGGTGTGCTTCCATTTGGAAGATAAGCTGTGGACGAACTACCTCCAGGACCTCTTAAGTTCGTGAAGACTCCGAGAGTAGTCATGTCGGCAGCAGACATCGTGCTGCCTGTTCCCGAATTTCTAAAGCCACTCCAGATCCTCACGTCTGATCCATCACCGCTAATCACATAGTAATCAAAGCTGAGCTCATACACCTTTCCTGAAGTGATAGAAATGTTTTGCGAAAAGTTGGTGGTACTCGGTGCTTCCAGCCTCAAGGCATTAACTCCATTTTTCACAATAGTCGTGTCCCGAATAGGAGTCAATGACGAGGAATAATTCCAGCCATCCGGCTTCCCATCCGTCCAAGATTCAAAACCAGGATTCGCCACAAGATTAGTTTGTGCAAATCCAACACTTGCGGTAGCAAGCAAAACAAAGAGTAAAAACAATCTTCTCATAATCAAATTTTTAAAAACATTTTTTATATTCCTAATTAAATCCAAACACATAAATTTTCAATCACCAACATCAACACCTAACTTATTCCCCGCCGCATCTTTCTTTTTGTCTTGCGGAATGAAAATCGTTTTCAAAGCTTTTACACATAACCCGTATTCATCTTTAGCATCAATCTTCAACAGATGAACCCCTGGATTCAATTTTGGCAAAATCAACTGCCAGATATGCGGAGAAGGTCTTTTTCGCAACGGACTCCGGGTGTTACCGCTTGTGGGATAAACTTTTTTCTCATAGAGTTCGATCATTCTCAGCACATTTGGAGAAATAAGCTCTGCTTTGCGCATTTCCGCTACTGGAATAGAATCAATCTGACAAAACACCTGCGTGCTGTCGGATCCGCCAAAGACATTTACTACGATTTGCGTGCTGTCACTCGACACAAAGCCACGCTCATTAGGTGCGAAAGGATCTACCCAAGCTTCCATCTGGCATGAGGCGTCCCTGCCTACCGCCTTGTAGTCAAAGGTGAATTGGTTGCCTGCCACATGTATCCGGAAATAATTGGGATAGCTTCCGCATTGCATCAATGCGGAGGGAATTCCCATTTCGTTCTTCTCTCCCGTCCACCACATGCCACAGGAAGCACCTACACCAATTTCAGGGATTACCCCCACATCATTCCGATGAAAAAAGCGAGCCACGGTGTGGATATGCCCGGAGAGCACCAGCACATGCTTTCGTCCACTCAGCAGGTCCAGAAGCCGATCGCGATTTCGGGTAAATGCCAACGGTCCATGAAGCGAAATGACAATGAGGCGATCCTTGGGGACAAATTTCAAATCATTTTTCACAAATACCAAGCCCTCTTCAGGCAACAACGACTCATATCCATATCTTCCTTTTGGGAGCATATTGTTTAGCACAAGGAAGTGCGTGTTATTTCGGTTAAAGGCGTATGTCGAAGCACCAAAAAACCGCCTGTATGACGCATCGGATGTTGTAGAATCAAGCACATCACGATCGTGATTTCCATAAACAGTCCAAGTAGGGCTTGCAAAACAATCGAACAACTGCTTGGCAATGGGAAACAACGACGGAT
>MKRS01000779.1 GCA_001897035.1 Bacteroidales bacterium 45-6 | reverse complement strand
CTTAATAATCAAGCATCCTTTTTTATCATTAGATTGTAAAATAGCGAGAGATATTAAGAAAGAAATTGAAGCAAAAAAACTGCCTGTTGAAACTGTATCAGGAGAATTTTATCGTTGTCGTAAAGTAGAAAATGACATTGCCTTTGAGACGAAAGATTTAATGCTTGCTCCTATAGGAATACCCAAAGAGGGACGCTTCAATCATTCTGGTCAAAGTCATTTATACTTATCTAAAGAAAAAGATACTGCAAAAGCAGAAATCTTAGGAGATACTGAAAAAAGCCGTTTAGTTTGGATACAAAAAATTGATATTAAAAAACCTATTGAGAACATCCTTGATTTAACTTTCGATTGGACAATGATGACGTTATCTACGCATGCTTTGCTCATTGCATTGCATACAGGAGGATATTTATCTTGCATAAAAGATAACGAAGGAAATTGGAGACCTGATTACTTCATTACAAGGTTCATCATGGATTGTGCGAAAAAGGCAGGCTATAACGGAATTAAATATGAATCTGCGCGTAGTTACATCGGCGACAATATTGTACTATTTCATTATTCTGCAGAGAATATTATTTCAGAAGAACCTCCTGTTATTGAAACATTTGTTCCTGATTCCAATGAATATCCTATTTTATATAACGGCGATTTATTTGAAGATAAAAGTTTTGGCGATATATAAAAATGGTTGTGAATTATACACTCACAACCACTCTATACTATAACTTAAAAGCTTTACTTTCTTTCTTCTCCACTTTCGGCGGACTACCACCCACCGAAGCAATAACAAGCCTGTCGCCCATGATTTCTTTCACTCCTTGTAAAGTGTTTGGAGGTGGAGTGTCCTGGACAAATGAAGTTTCGGGCTTCCCTTGTGATTGGCTTTGATTGCTTGCCGAAACGCTATTGTCCTGCACGCTCTCCTGCCCCTCACTCTCTTCGATTGGTTTAAGCGAGAGTTGGATTTCACGGTCTAACTTAACCAAATCGTCTTTCAGGGCTTTCAGTTCCGGTTCCTTTCGCCAAGTTCCTTCGACTACTTCTTTAAGAACGGGAATATCCTTTTGCAATTTCTCGTTATCTGCCTGATACCTTCCCAAAAGTTTCGGCATGGTATCAAGAGCATTCAGGAAATTTTGTGCTGCCGTCTTCGGATCGGTCGCCATTACCCCATGATTGTAGTTGTAGAGAATGTCGCCTTCGCCTTTAATGAAGAAGCGGTTTTGTATTACATCGAAGCCGTCTTTAGCTGTGGTTTCTGACTTTACCATTAAATCAAATCCGTAAAGCGTACCGATTTTCTCATGTGCTCCATGTGTACGAGCTTTTTCTGCTATTTCATTCAGCTTTGTGCCGACTTCTTTCGGGTTACTACCCTGTAATCCGTCCAACTGAACGGGATTCAGACGGGTAACACCGTCAGGTTGGTACTGCACACGGGAATTGAACGCTTCAATATCCTTAGATATACGGTTAATAAAGCCATTGTTCTTCTCCACATCAGAAACAATGCTCTCTAATTTGTAACGTGATGAAGACTTACCACGCATGAACGCCTGCCGTTCGGATTCCAACGAAGCAATTTTCTTTTCCAAACGTGCTTTTTCCAACAGTTCGGTATTACCCGAAAGAATTGCCACATATTCGGAAAAGTTCATACCCCCTTTTTCGTCCATGCTGCCCTCGTCGATGGTACGGCTACCCAGTGAATTGTTCTTCAACTGGCGAATGAAAAGCTGCTTGTTGTGGAGCAAGCCAAACTTGTACGCATCCAATGATTTTTCAACCGCATAAATCAGTACATCTACTTTGTTATTAGCATACAATTTTGCTATATCATTACCTTTGCGAATGCCCCGACCGTCCCGTTGCTCCAAATCTGATGGTCGCCAAGGCGCATCTAAATGATGAATAGCAACGCAACGTTTCTGTGCATTTACACCTGTTCCTAACATTTCGGTAGAGCCGAACAATACACGGATTTTGCCCTCGTTCATATCCTTAATCATGGTTTTGCGAGCCTTGTCGGTCTTGGCTTCCTGAATAAAGCGTATTTCGTGAGCCGGGATTCCGTAGTCATCCACCAGTTTACGCTTTATCTCGGAGCATGGGTTCCATTCTCCGGGTTTGTAAGTACCCAAATCAGAGAAAATAAACTGGGTTGCTTTATGGTCTTTAAATTTTGTATAGTAATCTGAAACCATTTTAGCAACGTGCGAAGCCTTATTATCCACATGGTCTCCGTACTTAACAGGATCAATCAGCCGCATATCGAGCGACATTTTTCGGGCGTAGTCCGTAGCAATCAACATTTTGGCTTTCTCTTCCTTTTCGGATAGTGGGGCACGTCCCAATATTTCGCCTTTACCTGTTTTGGCAAACTCTACTAACTTCTGAATAAACTCCTGTTGGTCGGGCGTAGGCGGAATATTGTGTAGGATTTCGTTTTTAACAGGTCGGTCGATACCAATATCTTCAGCAGAACGATAGTCCGTAATTTCGGCATAAAAAGCCGCCAATTCAGGTACTTTGATAAAATACCGGAAGCGTTCTTTTTGTACAATTTCATTCGTTACAGAAAATTCGTAGTCTATCGACTTTTTGGCGAAAATAGCTGCCCACGCATCAAATGTATTAATGCCCTGTCTTTCCAGTTCGTTTGGCCGGAGATACTTGAAAAGTAAATATAACTCCGTCAGCGAATTGGAAATAGTTGTTCCTGAAAGGAAAGTTGCTCCTAAATCTTTGCCCGTCCTGTCCTGAATGGTACGCAAGGCGAAAAGCATATTCAGGGCACGTTGTGAGCCTTCGGCATTACCCAGACCTGCAACCCTGTCGTGCCGAGTGGTAAAGGTCAGGTTCTTGAAACGGTGGCTCTCATCGACGTACAAATGGTCGATACCCATTAAACGGAAATCTACCGTATCATCTTTTCGGTTTTCAATCTGATAGGCGATATTACTTAACTTAGCTTCAAGATTAAGCTGCCGTTTAACCAAACCCTTCTCCATTGCACGGGAAATCTCCTTGCCCTGTGCCCGTAATACTTCCAGATTTTCTTCAACCGAATCCAGTTCTGCCTGTAATATCCGTTGCTGAATTTCGGGCGACTGGGGTATCATGCCAAATTGTTCGTGTGTTAAAATGATAGCATCCCAGTTGTTGTTTTTCATTTCGTTGAAGATCTTCGACCGTTTTGCGGGGGTAAAATCTTCTTTGCCCGGATACAGCACTTTAGCATTTGGGTAAGCCGTACAGAAAGTTTGGGCTATCTCATGCACATTGGCTTTGAGAGCCATAATGAGAGGTTTGTTTACCAATCCCAAACGTTTTTTCTCGTAGGCGCTTACACACATAATGAGGGTTTTACCGCCGCCCACCTCATGGTCAATTATGCCCCCACCATTGAGTTTATCCATCCAAATCGCATCCTTTTGGCTTTTGTATAAATCGGGAATACCCAAGCCTTTCAAATCAAGTCCCGGAAACTCTTGCTGGCTTCCATCATACTCCGGACGGACGAAACAATTAAACGTGCGGTTGTATTTATCTGCCAGCCGGTCTTTGAACTCCGGCGACTGCTCGTTAAGCCATTCTACAAAACCGTTCCGTATCTCGTCAATCTTAGAATTGGCGAGTTGGATTGATTCGGAATCACGCACTTTGACCTCTTTGATTTCCCCGTCAATCAACTTATTGACTTTCTTCGTAATATCGGGAGAAGTGTTGTGCAGGGCGTGTTTCATCAGGGCGATACCGTCGAAAGTCCGGTTTGTTGATTTAACAGCGTACTGATCCCATATCTTGATATTTTTGCTGTCGGCTTTGAGTGTGTATTCATCCCGGCTTTGTGCGTAATGTACCGATACATTGGTATCAAATAAATGCGAAGCATATTTGCTGTAAATACCTGACGGAATCCACCGTTCCCCAAAATTAAAATCCAAATCCTCGAACGGTATCGGACGGGGTATTGCTTCTTTGAGAGCCTTTAAGGATTCTTTTGCCGCTTCGTGGTCGGGGTGGTTCTCTATATACCGCTCGACGTGTTCCGCTTTGGATATGACGTTACCGCTTATGAACTTGTCTTTAATTTCATAAGCCCCTATCATCGGATTGAAAAATACCTGCCCTTTCAGTTCCTCCAGTATTTCGTCCGAAGTACTGCCTGTAAGCCCTGCCATATATTCAAGGTTTACTGTTGCATACTTATTAAGCGAAGCAGTTAGGGCTTCCCGTGCATTGTCGGCAGAAGTTATCTCGTTTGGATTGAAAGCAACCGGCTGCCCAAAAATATCGGCTTTGACCGCTTTGCCGTTTACATAGCGTTCAAGGGACAGAATTTCTGTTCCTCCGGCATCCATTTTTATAAGGCTTAGATTTTTTGCATCGTTTATATTTCCAAAACGACGGGTAAAATCGTCATAAAGCCTGTTTAGCATATCCCTCAATGCGGGATTAGCTTCCAACCTTGTTGCTTCGTTATTATACAGGTGGTGGTAAGTGTCCCGAATTTCAATG
>MKRS01000778.1 GCA_001897035.1 Bacteroidales bacterium 45-6 | reverse complement strand
CAGATACACCCTGTAATCCTTTATCATTCCCGGCTTGTTGGCTTCGGCACGAGGCAAATAAGAGAATCCGGAAATGGTTTTCTTTTCACCCAGATCGATCACGATTTGGTGGGGAAATGGAGTCGGGTTTTTAGAATAATTGGTATGCCAGATGGTGGATTCCTGCAAGTCGAACACATTGCTGGCGATGTTGTTGGCATCGTCGGTTTCCTCGCTGTCGGCATATACCACTTTCCAATGTTGGCGTGAAAGATTTTTGCCGTCTTCCCCCTGCATTTCGAGTTCGGCGATTGCCGCATACGGCTTCCCGTCGTAGGAGCTAAGCGCTTCAAGGCAGAAATAACGAGCCGTAACAGGCTTTTCGAATTTCACTTGCTGCCACCCGTGTCCGTCGGCAAATGTTCCCTTCATCAGGGGAGTTTCGTTATTCAAATCGAGATTTTCTCCTTGTTTTCGGTGCGTATAAGCAGCTCCGGAAGCCAAAACATCAAGAATCGGCTGGCGTAATCCCCTGGTGGTAGCCTCCTTGGGCGAAGCCATATCAAAGATTACGATTTCGTTTTCGCCTTTTTTCAGCCAGCAGCCCGGTAGATAGAGTGTTTGCTGAGGACCTATGTTCCAGTAACGACCGAGGTTGTAACCGTTCACATACACGAAGCCTTTGCTCCAGTTGCTCAGATCAATGAAGGTGTCCCCGATTTTATCCAACCGGAAAGTGGCGCGGTAGAATGCCGGTTTGTCCTTAGGCACTTGAACCTCTTTGTACGTTTTGTTCTGCGCAAAGCTGTAATCCGGAGGGATGTTGTAAACCTTCCAGTTTTTCAAGTCCTTGGTCTCTTTTTGCGATTTAAGCTCCACTTTTTTGGTGATCCCTTTCCAGTCGTAGATTCCTTTTCCGAAATTCATACGCCCCATCGCTTCCACCAAAATGTCAAGCACGGCACCTTTCTTCACTGGTGGAATCAACACCGTGTTTTCCCCTTTCATGCGGCTCAAGACACCGATGCGCTTCCCATCCACATACACTTGCGTCCAGTCGTTGGCATCTGTCAACACCAGCGACTGCGGCACATCCGAAGTTTCGAGTGTGGTGCGATAGAGGATGCTACCCCAACCTTGGTTGAAGAATTCCATCGACTTCACATCGTAGCTCTCTTTGGGTTGTGGCAGGTTGTCGAACAAAGGTGCAATCTGAGAGAATTGAACCGTAGGGATGGATATCGTGGGTATTGAATCGGGCACTTGTGGCAACGTTTCTCCCTGAGGCAAATATTTTGCCAGCAAACTCCTGACTTCGAAATACTTTGGAGTCACGTTTCCCGATTCGTTGATCGGAGCATCGTAATCATAGGAAGTACATGTCGGTGAAAAATTCGGGAAATTAGCTCCCGCCCAATGGTCGAAGCTTGTGCCGCCATGTGTCATATACAAGCTGAAGGAAATATTCTTGTCGAGCATCTCTTTCATGCCGCTCACCAGCTCCTGTGCACTACGGGTTTCGTGCTTGGCTCCCCAATGATCGAACCAACCCGACCAAAACTCGCTGCACATGAGCGGAGTGTTTGGACGAAGCTCTTTCAGTTTGCGAAACTGGTCGTCAATCTTTGCACCTGTACCGAAGTTCATTGTCCACAACAAATCATCCAGCGCATTGTTCTGGAAATTTGAATTCCAGTCGCATTGGAACAGTGGCACGTCGGTGAATCCGGCTTCGCGAACAGTGTTGCGGATGGTCTCTATATAAGGCTTGTTGATGCCGTAGGAGCCATATTCGTTTTCCACCTGCACCATGATGATGTTTCCACCACGGGTGATTTGCAAGCTGGACAATTGTTTGCCCACTTCTTTCATAAATATCTTGGTGCGGGACAAATAATAAGGGTCATTTTCACGCAACTGGATGTCGGCCTTTTTGAGCAACCACCAAGGCAAACCGCCCATTTCCCACTCTGCACACACATAAGGGCCGGGACGCACGATGACGTACATACCGTTTTTTTGGGCCAAGCGGCAAAATTCGGCTAAGTCCTTTTGTCCTGTAAAATCGAATTTGCCTTCCTGTTCTTCGTGGTAGTTCCAAAAGACATACAGGCAAATGGAATTCATTCCTAATGCCTTGCACATCTGAATACGGTGTTCCCAATAGGCTTTCGGGATGCGGGGATAATGCAACTCGGCGGCTTTCACCACAAAAGGCTTTCCATTGAGCAAGAAAGTCTTGTCTCCCACTTCAAAAGTGCCTTTCTTCCCATCGGCTGCACCGGCAGATAAAAACACGGCAAAGGTTAAAAGTAAGGCCAATAGTTTTTGTTTCATAATCATAATTTATTTTATATTTCTCGTATCTAATTCATAACTTGATATTCGCTCCGTGGAATTTTATCAAAGATCCAGGTTTTCAGATTTCTGGTACACCCGCACGTAGTCCACCAAGTAATTCATCGGAAAAGCGCTCTCGTCGATTTTTCCTCCGTTGTCGCCTCCGATTGCCAGATTCAGCAACAAGTAATGCGGCTGGCGGAAGGGATTTGCATAATTGCCCAAAGATCCGTTCTGCGTGTTTTTCAATAAAGTCTCGTTTACCACTTGACCATCCACATAAAGACGGATCGCTTCTTCGTCCCAATCCATACGCCAAACATGGTATTTTTCGGCCCATTCGGGGTCTTTTTCCAAAAAATCCGAAAGCGGTATTTTCGCCGAATTCCATACCGCCTTCCAGCGGTTTTGACTTCCCCAAGCAGTGTTAGCCAAAATATGAGGCTGATTGTCGATCTGATAATATTCCATCATATCGATTTCGCCATTCGAGGGCCATTCCATTTCCTTGCCCAATGTCCAAATGGCAGGCCAAGCCCCTTTTGCGGTGGGGATTTTGGCTCGTATTTCGAACCGCCCGTATTGGAATTCTTTCGCTCCGCGGGTATTGAGCGAAGCTGAGGTGTAGTCTGCAAACTGGCGGTTGCGCCTCCAGTCTTGGCTATTTTGATCGTAATTTGCATTTGCCACTTTTTCCTTCTGTGCCGAAATAGTCAGTACCCCGTTGCTGCAACTTGCATTTTCAGGCCTGTACCATTGATCTTCGTTGTTACGCACGAAACCATTCTCAAAGTTCCATACCTCCGGATTCGGTTCGCCGTCACGGTTGAATTCGTCGTGCCAAACCAATTTGTAGCCGGGAATTTCAGTCTCGGAATCGCAAGTCGCTAAAAGATCGGGGAATTCATCGAGCTTCCATTCGTCATGCCACTTAAGGACAGGCAATCCGTTTTCAAAAGTGATGGGCAACCAAACATAACGGCCATCAATGGGATTACGGGGACGCCATCTGTCGGCCATGAAAATGTATTGCCCAGTTTTTCCCTGAACAGGAAAAATGAAAGTGCTTTGAGTGTGAAAAGTCAACTCCGCATCCTTTCCCTGACAAGGATTGGGATACCGCTTCCATTCGCCTAACAGACTGTCGGCCACCAACAAACGAGCCGCATTGGGATCCCATCCGGTGCACCCGGAAGTTATCATGAAATATTTGCCATTGTGTTTGAAAACCGACGGGGCTTCATTGTGTCCAGCCGGATCGATGCGGATGTATCTTCCTGTGTGGCTGAGGTAATCATCGGAAAGTTCGGCCACCTGCAAGGTCAGGTTGTCTTCCGAGGCATAGATCTGGTAAGCCCTGCCATCATCATCCACAAACAAAGTCATGTCGCGCAGCATTTGTCCTTTATCATAGTCGCGGCGCGTAAATAGGCCGTTGCGAATGGCAGAATACCATTCGGGAGTCCACCATTTGGCATATTTTTCGGGAGTTTCCTTCAAGCCAACCTGCGCCGGGGTCATGTTCAGGGGCCAATGTCTGGCATTCACCCTATCCGATTTCAGGTAGGAGAAGGGACCCGTAGCATTTTTACTCACGGCAACCCCGGTATAGGCAGCTTCGTATCCCCTTCCTTTTAGCTCGTGATGAAAATACATCACGAAAGTTTTCGTCTTCTGGTTGTAAATGACTTTCGGACGCTCGATGATGCAGCCTTTGGCTATCGGGCTATTTTTGTCGTTGGATACAGGCAACGCTACCGATTCGAACTTCCAGTTATACAAGTCGGAAGAGGAATAGCAAGTGACTCCCACCAAGGCTGCATTCGAATTTTCCGATTTATATTCTCCATACCAATAATATTTGTCGTCATGAAACAAAATTCCGCCCCCATGGGCATTGATGATATTGCCGTCGGTGTCGAACCAAAGGTTTCCCGGACGAAAAGATGAATAAGACGAAACATTCCTGGCAGAAATACCAATGCCGAGGAAGATAAACAGAGTCAGAAGGAAAGATATTTTTCTCATGTAATGTGATCGACAATCAAATTAATACTATGTTTTCAACAAGTGAAGCAACTAACTATTTTGAAAAGCGGATGGAACTACCACCTTCCTCGGGCAAACACCGACTAATAGGAAAGATTCAGAATTTTGTCTTCTATTTTACTTTTTAGATTCCAATAAAACCCTTACATTCAATACTTTTCTGCATGATCCT
>MKRS01000777.1 GCA_001897035.1 Bacteroidales bacterium 45-6 | reverse complement strand
TTAATGCGTGACAGTTGACTCTTCAATCGCTCTGAGATCTGCGGATTGATGTTGTACGTGTAGCACTGCAACGCGCGACTGTGCTGCACGATTAAGTAAATGAAGCTGTGTCGATGCACTGTAACGAACTGTGAGATCTTAATGTTGTGATAGTAGACCATATCTCGCTGTGCACTGTAACGCTGTTCACTGCTCTCACTGACCTCGTTGTGACTTGCCTCCTCGCTGTGCGCGTGTTGATTGTGCACCGAGTCATATATAGCATTTTGAGGCTTGACAGCTAGCAGCACTAATGAGCCACGGTCTTTGTGTAACAAAAACATTTTGTTTTGGTCGTTGTATGTGCGTTGTGCACTGGTGGGTTTGACACGTGACATGTCAAGGGGTTGAAAGGGCGCAGAATCGTCACGTGCAAACAAGACAGCAGTGACAAGTGACGGAACGAGATCGCGCACAATATCTAACATTTCAGACACGTAGTAGGGTACAGTCCAGGAAGGCATAGTGAGCTCCGTGGTAATCTCGCGCACACTTGGCACTTGTCTGCTCTTAGCCTGTTGCAGCATGTGCAGTCTCGCACGGGCACGCACTGACTCATCTTCAGCACGTACCAGGGTGTGCATGAGTGGTACGGGAGAGCCTGAGGGTGTGTTTTGTGCGCTGTGCATGGACAGTTCACTCGCAGGCAGTGCGACTGTGGCCACTTTGAAATAGGTTTCGAGCGCGTACTCCACCAGGGCCTGATTGGCACACTCAGTCACGTGATCAACTAGGGCCTGTACTTCCACAGAGCCTCTGGACCACAGCGAGATATTGAGTGCCAGCTGCATCTGTGGATTGAGCAAGGAGATGGGTGCCACGCTCGACGTGATCGCCAAGGACGTCAAGATCCAGGTCGAGTTCAAGCCGGAGCTGGTAATCAATGTTGCTTTGCCTTACCAGGATTTAACGATCATGGATGCCTGCTTGGAATGTGGCGTCAACTATTTAGACACAGCCAACTACGAGCCGAAAGACGAAGCGCACTTCGAATATAGCTGGCAATGGGCTTACAAGGAAAAATTTGAGAAAGCCGGCCTGACAGCCATCCTCGGCTGCGGTTTCGACCCGGGAGTGACCAGCGTGTTCACCGCCTATGCAGCAAAACACCATTTCGACGAAATACACTACCTCGACATAGTGGACTGCAATGCCGGCGACCACGGGAAAGCCTTTGCTACCAATTTCAACCCCGAAATCAACATCCGCGAGGTGACTCAAAAAGGAAAATATTGGGAAAACGGCGCCTGGGTGGAAACAGAACCGCACGAGATACACAAGCCCCTGACCTACCCGAACATTGGTCCAAAGGAGTCGTATGTGATTTTCCACGAAGAATTGGAATCGTTGGTGAAGAATTTCCCTACCATCAAGCGTGCTCGATTCTGGATGACTTTCGGCCAGGAATATTTGACACACTTGCGTGTGATTCAAAACATCGGCATGGCCCGCATCGATCCGGTTATTTACAATGGGGTGGAAATCGTCCCCATCCAATTCTTGAAGGCGGTGCTACCTGATCCGGGAGAACTTGGAGAAAACTATACTGGAGAAACTTCCATCGGCTGCCGCATCAAGGGAATCAAAGACGGAAAAGAGGCAACATATTATATCTACAACAATTGTAGTCATGAAGCCGCCTACAAGGAAACGGGCGCTCAAGGAGTAAGCTACACAACTGGCGTTCCGGCTACTATCGGGGCCATCATGTTCATGAAAGGCTTGTGGCGCAAACCAGGAGTTTACAATGTCGAAGAATTTAATCCGGATCCGTTCTTGGAACTATTGAACAAACAAGGCTTGCCTTGGCATGAATTGTTCCATGTGGATTTGGAACTGTAGGAAAAACACTTACAAATCAAGTCAAAAAAGGGAGAAAGTTTGCGCTTTCTCCCTTTTTGTTTGTATAGGCTATTCCAATCAATAAGCCCTCGCAAAAATCACCCGTTGGGCCGATGGTTTGCCTGTCACCATGCAGGTTCCGGGTGTTTTATCGCCATCCAGCGGAATGCACCGAATGGTCGCCTTGGTCTCGTCCTTGATCTTCTCTTCCGTTTCGGGAGTTCCATCCCAATGACAGAGCAAAAATCCTCCTTTTTCTATTTCTTCTTTAAATTCGTCGTAACTATTCACTTCGCGGGTTTGCGAAGCACGGAAATCAGCAGCTTTCTTGTAAATATTCGCTTGAATATCTTTCAGGAGGTCGGCAATGAATTGCTCGATATTCTCCATCGACACCGTTTCCTTGGTCAAGGTATCCCTTCGAGCCACTTCCACCGTACCGTTTTCCAAATCACGGCCACCTATCCCCAAACGGACGGGTACGCCCTTCAATTCGTATTCGGCAAATTTCCATCCCGGTTTTTTAGCATCGTTGTTGTCATACTTCACGCTGACTCCAAGCCCTTTCAGCTTTTTCACGATCTCATCCACTTTTTCAGAAATCTGCGCCAACTGGTCGGCATTCTTATAAATGGGGACAATCACCACTTGGAAAGGAGCAAGATTGGGAGGCAACACCAATCCATTGTCATCGGAATGGGTCATAATCAAGCCTCCGATCAAACGGGTGGACACTCCCCACGAGGTGGCCCACACATATTCCTGCTGGTTGTTCTTGTTGACAAATGTCACGTCGAACGCCTTGGCAAAATTCTGCCCGAGAAAGTGAGAAGTTCCGGCCTGGAGAGCCTTCCCGTCCTGCATCAATGCCTCGATGCAATAGGTGTCGATGGCTCCGGCAAAACGTTCGTTGGCCGTTTTCGTACCCTTGATGACCGGCATGGCCATGAAACGCTCGGCAAAGTCGGCATACACTTCGAGCATCGTCTTCGCCTCGGCCACTGCTTCCTCTTCGGTGGCATGGGCGGTGTGGCCTTCCTGCCACAAAAATTCGGCCGTGCGCAGGAACAAGCGGGTACGCATTTCCCAGCGCACCACGTTAGCCCATTGGTTGCACAAGATAGGCAAGTCGCGGTAAGACTGTATCCAGCCTTTATAGGTGTTCCAGATGATAGTTTCCGATGTGGGACGGACGATCAGTTCCTCCTCTAATTTCGCAGCCGGATCCACCACCACGCCTTTCCCATCGGGATCGTTTTTCAAGCGGTAGTGTGTCACCACGGCGCATTCCTTGGCAAAGCCCTCCACGTGGTCGGCCTCCTTGCTCAAGAATGATTTTGGAATGAAAAGCGGGAAATAAGCATTCACGTGGCCGGTTTCCTTAAACATCCGGTCCAGTTCCTGCTGTATCTTTTCCCAAATAGCATACCCGTAGGGCTTGATGACCATGCAGCCGCGTACAGCTGAGTTTTCCGCCAAATCGGCCTTCAACACCAAGTCGTTATACCATTGCGAATAATTCTCGCTCCGAGAGGTAAGTTCTTTCAATTCTTTAGCCATTGTTTGAATCATTATATTTTGAAAGGCAAAGGTATAAAAATAATACAACCCGAGAAACAACTAAATAAATGCAAAAATAAATTGTCGTATTTTTAAACGCAAAGCATAGCCTTTAGCTATTGGCTATTGGCTATCAGCATACACATTTTTGCGACAACAAATAATTCTTATTACTTATTCTCAAAAAACAAGAATAGTTCATCTCGAAATGACAGTCCGCATGTTAAACCTTTTACGAGTTCAAAAGTCTCTAATTTATACAAGAACTAAAATGAAAAAGCGATGAAAACAATAAACAGCATTTTAGGCGTAATGGTTTTATCCTTGGTGGCAACACTCAGCTCATGCTCAGCCACTCTCGACGCACATTATGGAAGACCGGTTTATGCCCGATCCAACGGACCGGTTCGCGTAATCGACGACCCGGATTTGCCACCCGTGCCTTATCTGTCACCTCGGCAAGTTGGCAAAATCAAGGCAATAAGGAGAGACGAACGGATGAAAGTGGATTATCTGGAACAAAGGAAGAGAGATATATTATTCGAGCTGGATCGGCAAGGGCATTACAGAAGACCCAGAGGCTACGATGATTTCCGTCGAAACCGCTTGCAAAACGAACTTCAGAAAGTGGGATTTCGGATCAATCAAGAACACAGACGTGCCGACAACCGCGTGTACTCGGTACTGACAAACGAACAAAGAGGATATTGGAGAAGGTGAAAAGGTTTCATTGATTTTAGGTACTGAAGGGGGCTTGTGAAAGTCCCCTTTTTTGTGCTACGCAAAGCTGAAATGTATAAAAATACACAAAAATATTCATTCATATCTTTGGTTGTCCATTTTTTCGTATTTTAGCTGTGATTTAAACAAATATTGAATAATAAACCTTAGGTTATGGGAAAATTAGCTGCCTCAGAAGTCATCGATTTTGCAAAATCCTTTTTGGAAAAGGCCGAAAAAGAACTCACTCCGACTGAACTCAAAGAACAAAAGAAATACGCCATCATGGTGCAAAACAGCAACGACAAGTTGCTGCTGTCCAAGATGCTGGACGAATCGTCGCAAATCCGAAACAACCGCAAGCTTTCGAAGCGGATGAAA
>MKRS01000776.1 GCA_001897035.1 Bacteroidales bacterium 45-6 | reverse complement strand
GCAAACACTTCACAACCATTATCATGGAAACACGATCGGCGAGGGAGACCTCATGCTTATTGACGCTGGAGCCGAAACGGCGATGGGATATGCCGGCGATATGTCGTCCACGCTGCCTGTAAGCAAAAGGTTCTCGGCACAGCAGCGGGATGTGTACGACATACAGGTTGCCTCCCATTTGGCCGCAGTGGAAGCCTTGCGCCCCGGTGTTCCGTTCAGCGAGGTGTACGATGTTTCAGCCTCGGTGATTTTCGATGGGCTGAAGTCGCTGGGCATCACCAAGGGGAATACCCAGGATGCGGTGGAAGCGGGTGCTCATGCCATGTTTTTTCCCTGCGGGCTGGGGCACATGATGGGGCTGGACGTGCACGACATGGAAAACCTTGGGGAAGTGTGGGTAGGCTACGACGGGCAACCCAAAAGCACTCAGTTCGGACGCAAGTCGCTCCGGTTGGGCCGAAAGTTGGAAGCTGGTTTTGTGTTGACCATTGAGCCGGGAGTGTATTTCATCCCCGAGCTGATTGACCTTTGGAAAGGGCAGAACAAGTTTGCCGATTTCATCTGTTACGAAAAATTGGAATTGTTCAGGCACTTCGGGGGCATTCGCAACGAAGAGGATTTTCTGATAACCGAAGCCGGAGCAAGACGCCTGGGTAAGAAAATACCTTTGACAGCCGACGAAGTGGAAGCTTTACGTTAAAATCAATGCTAAATCGGACAAAATAATAGGCAAAAAAGAGGATGGGCTCTTTTTTGCCTATTTAGTATCTTTTTTTTCTATTAAGTTTGGAAAACACAAAAAAAATAATTTTATTTGCATCGTTCAAACTATTGTTAAATCTGAATTATAAATGTCAACGCCTATTGATCGCATCATTACTCTATAATAAATAAAAAAGTAAGAATGATGGATAACTTAAAAGTTATGACCGACGAAGAGTTGGTTGTTACATACGCTGGCGGTGACAATGTAGCCTTTGATGTACTTTTGTCTCGACACAAACAGAGCGTTTATAACTACATCTACTTTATCGTAAGGAATAGGGAGCTTGCGGAAGACATTTTCCAAGAAACTTTTGTGAAAGCGATTGTCACCATTAAGCAGGGCAGGTACGTTGAGAACGGGAAGTTCAGGGCTTGGATCAACCGGATTGCCCACAACCTCATTATCGACAATTTTCGTCAGGAAAAAGGGGAAAACACCGTCTCCAACGACGAAAGCGCTGTCGATTTGTTCAATAATCCGGCCATTTGCGATGGAACAATCGAAGACTGGCTCGTGAAAGAGCAGATACTCTCGGATGTTCGCAATTTGATCCGGTTTTTGCCTGACAACCAGCGGGAGGTGCTTGAGATGCGCTATTACCAGGATATGAGCTTCAAGGAAATTTCCGATTTGACGGGAGTGAGCATCAACACGGCCTTGGGTCGGATGCGTTATGCGATACTCAATCTGAGACGCTTATCGCAAGAGAACAACATGATTCTGACTCAGAGTTAAATAAATAGAAAAGAAAATTTAGTAAGAATGCCTGGTTCACCCAAAAGAATCGGGCATTTGCATTTCAAACTGCAACATAAAGAAAATTGCTATGCCCTATTTTATTCAAGATTCCGATTTGGGTCACGTGGTTATACATGTGAACAGCCGGGCAAAGCGGATCATCGCAAGAAAAAGGGACAGCCAGATTCATTTGACGGTTCCTGCCTATGCCTCCGAGGTGGATATTCGGAAAGCGTTGCAGCAGATGCGACCGAAATTATCCTCGCTTGCCTCCGCCGAAAAAAGGAGAATCGACGAGAGTTTTACGCTGCATACGTTTTCATTTGATGTGTCTGTTGTCCGCAACAGCTTGTCGAAGATTTACCTGAATCTGAAAGACGGATTGTTGCAAATTTCCGTACCACAAACCGTGGATATTTACGAGGAAGTCATTCAGCAGCAACTTCGAAGCCTTATCGAATCTGGGCTTCGGCACGAGGCCAAGCGTATTTTCCCAGATTATGTGAAAAGACTTGCCGATTTGCACGGTTTCCGCTTTTCAGAGGTGAAAATCAATAAAAGTACCTCTCGATGGGGTAGTTGTTCCTCGAAAAAAAGCATCAATTTGTCCTATTTTTGCCTCCTGTTGCCTCCTCACTTGTTGGACTTGATCGTACTTCATGAACTCTGCCACACGCGTGAGATGAACCACAGCAGCAAGTTTTGGGCAGAATTGGATTCCGTTACGGGTAATCGAGCCAAAGCTTTGACCCTGGAGTTGAAAAGGTTTTCGACAGCGTTCTGATTTGGAGGTTAATTCTCTGGCAAATTTTCCTTGCCAAAGCTCAGGGGAAGCAAGTCTTGGATGGACGACACTTCGTAGATGTGCTTTTTGCCGTACATAATCACAGACACGGGTTTTCCGAAACGATTTTCCACTTCCGAGATCACTTGTCGGCACGAGCCGCAGGGGGCGCAGCTTTCTTCGGTGAAGTCTCCATCGGCAAAGGCTGCAATGGCAATGGATTTCACCGCAAGATCAGGATATTGCGAGTTGGCATAAAAAATAGCCGTTCTTTCGGCGCACAGGGTAGTGGGGTAGGCTGCATTTTCTTGGTTTGATCCTGTCACAATCTCTCCATTTTCAAGCAGTAAGGCTGCTCCCACGTGGAATTTCGAATAGGGGGCATAAGCTCTCGTAGTGGCTTCTTTGGCGGCTTCAATCAGCTTTTTTTTCAGGCTGTCGCATTCCTCAATGGTGTAAACTTGTATCTTTGCAGTAATATTCTTAACTTTCATTATTTTCTAATGTTTGTATCAAAGATATTATTATTTTCGCATTTGTGCCAAAAATGCTCATTTTTGTTTTGTCAGAATTGATTATCACGCCATACCACCGTACTGTATGAAGAAATTTGAAAAGGAGAACTTTCGTTTGTTCCGCATATATGCCCTCAGCGCATTTGTCCTGTTTTGCTTCGTCGGCTTTGCCGCTGCCCCGAAAAGGTTGAAAATTTACGAAGAGTATATCGAGAAATACAAGGATGTGGCCCGCAAGCACCAGGCGAAGTACAAGATTCCCTCAAGCATCACTTTGGCGCAAGGTTTGCTCGAATCGGGTGCCGGCAAAAGTGACCTTGCCATCAAGTCGAACAACCACTTTGGCATCAAGTGTCACAACGACTGGAAGGGAGCAACCGTCATTGCCAAAGACGACAAACCCGACGATTGCTTCCGGAAATACGACCGGGTGGAAGATTCCTATGAAGACCATTCGCTGTTTATTACGCAAAAGCCCCGTTACCGGAAACTTTTCGACTTGCAGATCACCGATTACAAGGGATGGGCTACCGGCCTCCAGACGGCAGGGTATGCCACCGACAAGGCTTATGCCAACAAGTTGATAAAGGTGATCGAGGACTACGAGCTTTTTGTCTATGACGTGTCTTCGGGGAAAAACAAGAAGCACACAACGAAGGAGCAGCCTCAGGTTTTGCTGTACAGCCACACTCCCTACAAAACTTTCGGTCTGGTGTATGTCATTGCCAAGCGTGGCGACACTTTCGAGGCCATTGCCCAGGAATTTGGATTTAAGGCAAAAGACCTGTACAAATACAACGAAGTGCCGGAAGACTTTCCGTTGAGCGAAGGCGATCTGGTCTATTTTGAGAAGAAAAGGAAAAAGGCTGAATCACCCTATTATGAACATGTGGTGAAGGTGGGAGAGTCGATGCACAGCATTTCCCAACTCTACGGCATCCAGGTGAAGAGCCTTTATAAAATGAACAAGCAGGACATGGAATATGTACCCACGGAGGGCGATGTGTTGCGACTAAGATAAAAGAGAAGCTGCATAAAGCGAAGAAAGCCCGGAGAACATGATGTTTTCTGGGCTTTCTTACTTTCTTACCATCCGAATGCTTCGGCTGTCATCCATTTTCCTTGCACTTTCATTACTTGGCTAATCACGTCGCGGGCTACTCCTTCGCCGCCGTTGAAAGGGCTGATGTATTTGGCCACCTCCTTGATTTCAGGAGCGGCATCTGCCGGAGCCACGGGAAGTCCGACCCGCTCCATCACTTGATAATCAGGAATGTCGTCGCCGATGTAAACGATTTCTTCCGGAAGATAACCTGTCTTTTCGATGTAATCGTTGTAGTTGACGATTTTCATCGAGGCCCGCATGTAGATGTCCTTGATGCCCAGGCGTTCGAAGCGAAGCCGCACTGCATCGCTGTTGCCTCCCGTGATGATGGCCAGGCCATAGCCTGCTCTTCCCGCCAGATTCAGCGCATAGCCATCGCGGATGTTCACGGTACGCATCGGTTCGCCGTCGATCGACAAGGGGATGGATTGCGAAGACAGCACGCCGTCCACGTCAAAAATGAAAGCCTTGATTTTGCTTAGGTCGTAATTTATTGAACTCATCTTTATGGATTGGTTTTATGGGTTTCGTGAATGCTTTTGCTCAATAATTCATAGAGCAGCTTCTGGTCTTCGTCCGTCAGCAAGGAGAGGTGTTTGCGGATGACGTTTTCGTCATAGCGGACGGCGGGTCCGGTTT
>MKRS01000775.1 GCA_001897035.1 Bacteroidales bacterium 45-6 | reverse complement strand
GGGATCTGGGAAAAAAAGCTTCGCCAGATTGAAAGCAAGGAATACGACACCAAGCAGTTTGTGGACGAGCTGAAACAAATGGTGAACGACATTGTGGTACGGGTAAAAAGTGAATGGGGAAAATCCATCGCCATCGAAGCGCCCAAACCGGAGGAAAAATCCGAAGGCAAAAAGGAGAAGAAGCCCAAGGAGTCGAAACCTCGCAAGCCAAGGGAAAAGAAAGAAACTCCAGCAGAACAGACATCAAAACCCGCTGCAACAGCAGAATCTATTCCTGAGACATGCCCGCTGTGCGGGAAAGGAAAGGTGATTAAGGGAAAAACGGCTTACGGATGTTCCGAATGGAAATCGGGATGCACTTTCCGGATACCATTCAAGGAACAATAAGGCGAACACGCTCACTGACAAATTGCCAGTCGGCACGTGTTGGCTCGGTATTTGATTTCATTCGAAAAAAAACTATATGGAAGAAAAAATTGAAGTATTTGAAAACGACGACAACCAAAGCCAAGCAGATTTTTATCGTAAATTCAAGGAGGAATTGAACCAGGCCCACACGTTTCCCTCCAACTATGTTTTCAAATTTATTGTCCCGGCACAGCCAAGCAATGTGGCCATGCTCCATGCGATTTTTGAGAACTCCAATGCCAGTTTCTCGTCGAGAGACAGCAGCAACGGCAAATACACGAGTACCACCGTCAAGTTATTGGCCAAAAGTGCCGACGAAATCATCAACTACTACCAGGAAGTGGCTACGATAAAAGGGGTGATGATGTTGTAGGTCTATTTTCACCCTTGCTAAGTGCAAAGGCTGTCTCAATTCATGGATACATTTAGGCGATCCTCATTCTCTTTTTTTTGAGACAGCCATAAATAACAAAAACACATTTCACAAAAACAGATGAATCCACCTCAAAAGAGTTGGATTCTATCATGATTTACACAAATCACACTCCCATCAGGCCAGAAAAATCAAAAAGTAAGTTTCCTTAATGCACCAAACAAGAATATCATATTTTATAAAAAATGAGACAACTGGTAATTACCTGGAAATGTTAACCAAATTTCAAATCACCTCACAACAAAATAACGTATTTTTAACAAGCCAACATCACATTCGGACAAACTATGTTTTTCAACATATTATTTTTATCTATATTGCTATTTGGAGTTAGCAATATCAAGAATTATGCGTATCTTTGCCGTACCAATTAATCATGTCGATAAAGTTACAAACCATTTTAATTATAATGAATAATGGAGGCTTACAAAGGCTTTAAAGGTCAAACATGGAAAGACGAAATCAACATCAATGATTTCATCATTCAGAATTACACAGAATACACTGGCGACGAATCGTTTTTGAGCGGCCCCACCGAAGCCACAAACACGCTTTGGTCAAAGCTCTCGGAAATGTTCGTGGAAGAAAAAGAAAAAGGCGTTTACGATGCCGAAACCAAAACCCCTTCGCAAGTGGATGCCTACGGCCCCGGCTACATCGACCGCTCTTTGGAAAGAATCGTGGGTGTGCAAACCGATAAACCCTTGAAAAGAGGCATTTTCCCCAACGGCGGTCTCCGCATGGTGGAGCAAAGCCTCCAAGAATATGGCTACCAATTGGATCCTATCACGAAAGAAATTTTCACAAAATATAGAAGAACTCACAACGAAGGTGTCTTCTCGGCATACACGCAAAGCATCCGCAACGCCCGCAGTAACGGCATCATCACCGGTTTGCCTGATGCTTACGGACGTGGACGTATCATCGGCGACTACCGCCGCGTGGCCTTGTATGGGGTGGACCGTCTGATCGTAGAGCGCGAAGCCCGCTTCAAAGCTTGCGACCCGGACGAATTGACCGACGAGGTGATCCGCCTGCGTGAAGAATTAAGTCAACAGATCAGCGCACTGAAAGCATTGAAACGGATGGCGGCTTCTTACGGATTCGACATTTCACAGCCTGCGGATTCTGCCCAGAAAGCTATCCAATGGACCTATTTTGCCTATTTGGCAGCCATCAAAGACCAAAACGGAGCGGCCATGAGCCTTGGCCGTGTGACCTCCTTCCTCGACATTTACATCGAGCGCGATTTGCAAAACGGCATCATCACCGAGGAGCAAGCCCAAGAAATGATCGACCATTTTGTGATGAAATTGCGCATCGTTCGCTTCTTGCGCACACCGGAATACGATGAGCTTTTCTCCGGCGACCCGGTTTGGGTGACTGAATCGTTGGGCGGAATGGCAAAAAGCGGGAAGTCGCTGGTAACAAAGAACAGTTACCGCATGTTGCACACCTTGTACAACCTGGGGCCGGCACCCGAACCCAACCTGACCGTTCTTTGGAGCGAAAGCCTTCCCGAAAACTGGAAAAACTATTGCTCGAAAGTGTCCATCGACACGTCTTCGCTTCAATACGAAAACGATGACATCATGCGTCCTGAATTGGGCGACGACTATGGTATCGCTTGCTGCGTTTCGCCCATGGAAATCGGAAAGCAAATGCAGTTCTTCGGCGCACGTGCAAACTTGCCAAAGGCGCTCTTGTATGCCATCAACGGCGGAAAAGATGAAAAAACGAAAGCACAGGTGACTCCCACTGTTTTCGAACGTGTCACGGGCGACTACTTGGAATTTGACGAAGTGTGGGAAAAATTTGACAAGATGCTCGATTGGCTGTCCGAAACTTACGTCAAGGCATTGAATATCATCCACTACATGCACGACAAATACTCCTACGAAGCCCTCGAAATGGCTTTGCACGATGTGGACATCCGCCGCACACAGGCATTCGGAATCTCCGGGCTGTCCATCATTGCCGACTCATTTGCCGCCATCAAATACGGTCGAGTACGTATCATCCGCGACCAGGACGGCGATGCCATCGACTATGTGGTGGAAAAAGAATACGTGCCTTTCGGAAACAACGATGAAAAAACGGACGCGTTTGCGGTGAAGGTAGTGGAATTGTTCATGAACAAAATCCGCCGCCACAAGATGTACAAGAATGCCATCCCGACCCAATCGGTGTTGACCATCACTTCGAACGTCGTTTATGGCAAGAAAACCGGAAATACTCCTGACGGTCGTCGCTCAGGCACTCCGTTTGCTCCGGGAGCAAATCCGATGCACGGACGCGACACCAAAGGGGCAGTGGCTTCCCTTTCTTCGGTGGCAAAACTTCCATTCGAACACGCCAACGATGGCATTTCCTACACCTTCGCCATCACACCGGACACCCTCGGAAAAAGCCGCGATGAAAAAGCCGCCAACCTTTCCGGCTTGCTGGACGGCTATTTCAACAAGACGGGACACCACTTGAATGTGAACGTTTTCAACCGCGATTTGCTGATCGATGCAATGAACCATCCTGAAAACTACCCACAATTGACCATCCGTGTTTCCGGCTATGCCGTGAACTTTGTGAAATTGACCCGCGAACAACAGGAAGATGTCATCAACCGCACCATTACGACCGAATTCTAAGTTGTTGCCTCAACAAAAATAATCGTATCTTTACAAGCCACGACCTGCTACAATCGGGGACGTGGCTTATTTTTTCAGACCCAATGGAAACAAAAAAAGGATATTTTCACTCGTTCGAATCATTCGGCACCAAAGACGGCCCCGGAATCCGCTTCGTGTTTTTCACCCAGGGCTGCCTCATGCGCTGCCTCTATTGCCACAACGTGGACACCTGGGACTTGCACCACCACAAATACGAACTCTCCGCAGAAGAAGCTGTGGAGGAAGTGGAGAAAGTGCGGGCTTTTGTGAAAGGCAGGGTCACGGTCTCCGGCGGCGAGCCGATGCTCCAAGCTGAATTTCTAAGCGAATTCTTCCAATTATGCAAAGATAAAGGGATGCACACGGCCATCGACACCTGTGGCTTCATCTTCAACGAACACGTCAAAAAAACGTTGGAATACACCGACCTCGTACTGCTCGACATCAAGCACATAGACCCGGAAAAATACAAGACGATCACCTCCCAATCCCTGCAACCAACGCTTGATTTCATGAACTACTTGCATGAAATCAACAAGCCCGTATGGCTCAGGTACGTGCTTGTACCGGGATATTCAGACGACGAGAGCGACTTGAGAAAATGGGCCGGATATGCCTCGCAATTCAGCAATGTGGAGCGGGTGGACGTGCTTCCTTTCCACCAAATGGGCATACACAAGTGGGAAGAATTGGGCAAGGAATACAAGCTGAAAGAAGTGAAATCCCCTACCATGGAAGAGGTGAAAAAGGCGGAACTGATTTTCAAGGAAGCTGGATTGCCTGTATAAGAGAAACACGCTGAAAAGCATACAAAAATATCAAAAAGACATAAATAATCAAAAATAATTGATTTTTGACACGTAAAATACTTATACACAAAATAGATAACGGCTTTATTTTTCATTTATAGACAAATTGATTATATTTACAGCCAGATAACTTTAATTATAAAACAATATGTCCAAACAGAGTGTAGAAGATTTGTTGGTAAAAGGTGGAAGCGACAAAACATTTCGCATAAAATACGACAACACCTTTACGGAAGAAAAATTTGTGGAA
>MKRS01000774.1 GCA_001897035.1 Bacteroidales bacterium 45-6 | reverse complement strand
TATGCTCCTGTTGAAAGCACCGGGGGAATGGACAAGATTTACCAAACGACGGTGGAAGCGATTGGAAAAATGGAAGATGTGGTAAAAATGAAACGGAAATCATGAACGGAAAAAGAAGCAAAGGCGAAGAAACCGCCTCAAACAAAAACATGAGCACGATAAAATCCCTATATTTGGTTATCGTCCTGGCCTTCGTGGCCTCATTCGGGCTATATGCCCAAACAGCCTCCCCGGAAGCGGTGAAGGCTTATCAGGCAAAAAAGTATGACAAAGCCGCCGAGCTGTTACAAAAGGAAGTGGATGCCCACAAGAAATCGGGAGAGGAGTCTCCTGCCTTGTATTACAACCTTGGGAACGCCTATTTCCGGGCCAACGAGCTGGCCAAGGCCATCCTCTATTATGAGAGAGCATTGCTTCTGGATCCAGGGAACAAAGATATCCGGCACAACATAGCTTATGCAAGCACCAAGGTGGAAGATGCCGACAAGATAGCAAAAACGGAAAACATTTTCATCCAAGATTGGTTCGAATCGTTGGAGAATGCGTGCTCGTCCAACACCTGGGTGGCGTTCGGCATCGTTTGCTTTTTGTTCACGATTGGCTGCTGCTTCTTCTTTTTCTTCGGCAACCAAGTCTGGGTCAAGAAGACAGCCTTCTATGGAGGAATCAGCGGGTTAGTTCTTGTCATCCTGTTCAATTTGTTTGCTTATTTGCAGCAGCAGGACATTACCCGCAAGAACACCGCCATCGTGATGGCACCCAGCATCCAGATGGTGAGTTCTCCCGACGAAAAAAGCAAAGTGCTGATGAACCTTCACGCAGGCCTCAAAGTAAGGATCACGAAAACAGACGGCGACTGGTATGAAATTGAGATCGACAACGGAAGCATCGGATGGATCCCATCCGACAAATTAGAAATCATTTAGTTTTACACTTAAAATATTTCCACATGACTTACCCCTGTGCCATATTTCATGAGCTGATAAACAACTTGGTTCCCTACGAAGACGGTTTGTTTTTGTGGCTCAACGGACAGCACAACACCTTCTTCGACTCTTTCATGAGCATTTACAGCGGTAGAGTCATTTGGCTTCCGTTCATCCTCGTGGCTTTGGGCGTGTTCACCGTGAAAACAAAAAGACTCGAAGCCCTTTTAGTGGTGCTGGCCATCGCTTTGGTCCTCACCTTGTGCGACCAATTCGCCTCTTCCATCATCAAGCCCCTGTGCGAGAGAGTCCGGCCAACGTATTATCCGGGGATAGAACACCTCGTGCACACGGTGGACAATTATCGCGGAGGGCGGTTTGGCTTTATCTCTTCCCATTCTGCCAACGGGTTCGGAGTGGCTACCTTTGCCTCCCTACTGTTCCGGCAACGGCTATTCACCTTTACCATCTTCCTTTGGGCATCGATCACCGCCTATTCGCGGATCTACCTGGGAGTACATTTCATTTCGGATGTAGTGGGAGGCCTCATCGTAGGCTGCCTCGTCGGCTGGGCGGTTTATATGCTCTACACCCGCGCAAGAGCACGTTTCCTGCACTTGAGCACCTCGGAATCGAAAATTTGCGTATTCGAACCCTTCCGGGCTAAGATACTCATTTACACGCTTTCCGCATCAGTACTCGTTATTTCTGCGATAAGCGCAATCCGGCTGTTTTAGTTACGATTTTATTTAGTTTTTTTGTCAGAAATAAATTTGCCGAACTAAAATATATTCCTATATTTGGGGATAATGAATCGCTATTTAGTATTAACCTTAAAAACTTATCACTACTATGGCTAAAACAATCGCATACAATGAGCTTCGTAGGATCAAAGATTCATTGCCAAATGGAAGCATTAGCAAAATAGCTGACCAGTTAGGAGTTACCGATGAAACAGTAAGGAATTATTTTGGCGGACACAATTATGAAAAAGGCAAAAGTTGTGGCGTTCACATCGAACCTGGTCCCGACGGCGGCATTGTAGCACTCGACGACACGACCATATTGGAAATGGCCCTCGATATTTTGGGTAAGCCAATCCCGGTGGAGTAGTAGAAAAAAAATAACAAACCCAATTCCGTAAAGGCTTTGGGTTTTTTTAATCAAAAAGGATGTTTAACCCTCAAAATTCATGAGACATGGGTGAAAGATTAGTTACGCTGGCTATTCACACAGATGAAAAAGCCAGGATTTTGAAGGAAGTATTAGGGAATGAAGGCATTGAAGTAACCATCGACAACGTGAACATCGACAAGCCGGAGGTTTCCGCCGGAGTGCGCGTCCGAATCAAGGAATCAGACTTGCCGCAAGCACTAAATCTGGTGGAAAACCGCCATCTCTTCCGAAACAAAGCCGAAGAACAAAGAGCGGACGATGGACGGCGACGCATCCTCGTCCCGATAGACTTTTCGGACTATTCGATGAAGGCTTGCCAAATTGCATTCAACATGGCCTATGTGCTGAACGCCAAAGTGAAGATACTGCACATATATTTCAATCCATTCTACCCATCGGCACTGCCATTCTCCGACGTGTTCACCTACCAGGCCAAAGAAGAAGAAGCCTTTCAATCGGTCATTGAAAAGGTAAGAGAAGACATCAAATCACTCTGTATGAGAATCGACAAAAAGATTGCAGACGGAGAATTCCCTACCATCAACTATTCCTATGTGTTGCGCGAAGGCCTTCCGGAGGAAGAGATCGTCAATTTCTCGAAGGAATACAACCCAGCCATCATCGTGATGGGAACGCGGGGAAAAAGCCAAAAAGACATCGACCTGATCGGAAGCGTCACAGCCGAAGTGATCGAAGCATCCCACACACCTGTGATTGCACTTCCTGAAAAAACTCATTTTTCGGACTTCAAGCAAGTGAAAAACCTGGCTTTCTTCACCAACTTCAGCCAGCGCGACCTCCTGGCCTTTGAGTCCATGATGTCCGTGCTCAAGTTTTACAAGCCAAAGATCTTCCTCACCCACATTTCCAGCAAAAGGGACACCTGGGATGAAATAAAACTGGAAGGAGTGAATTCCTATTTCAAAAAACAATACCCGGAAGTCGAATTTGACTACGGCATCCTCAACGGGAATGAACTGAACGAAGACATCGAACGTTATATACACGCAAAGAAGATAGACGTGTTGGCCATCCCCACAAGTAAGCGGAATATTTTTGCCCGGATGTTCAACCCGAGCATCGCCCGCAAGATGCTCTTTCACACCAGCACGCCTATCTTTGTGCTCAGAGGATAGGACCAACCAGAATAGACATCCAGCCGAGGGCTTCTGTTTTAAGAATAGACCCTCGGTTAATTTTGCAAAGAAGATGATATACAAGAAACTAACAAAGGAAGAAGAAGCTGTTATACTGCACAAAGGCACTGAATATCCCTACACCGGGGAGTATGTGAATAACAAACGGCAAGGGACTTACCTTTGCAAACAATGCAATGTCCCCCTTTACTATTCGTCCGACAAATTCAATTCGCATTGCGGCTGGCCTTCGTTCGACGACGAGATTCAGGGCGCAGTGAAACGCATCCTGGATGCCGACGGCATGCGCACCGAGATCGTTTGTGCCAATTGCGGCGGACATCTCGGCCATGTGTTTACCGGGGAAGGTTTTACTCCGAAAAACACACGCCACTGCGTCAACTCCATTTCTTTGAAATTTATCCCCATTATCGACCAAAATATGAAAACAGCTTATTTTGCCTCAGGTTGCTTCTGGGGCACCGAATATTTCTTTATGAAAGCCACCGGAGTGAAACACACCGCCGTAGGATTCATGGGAGGACATATTGAACACCCAACCTACAAACAAGTGTGCGAAGGCAATACCGGGCATCTGGAAGTCACTCAAGTAGAATACGACAGCGCCCAAACTACCTACGGCGACCTCGTCAAGTTGTTTTTTGAAACCCACGACTTCACGCAGACCAATGGACAAGGGCCGGACATTGGGGAGCAATACTTGTCCTGCATATTCTTCTCCACTCCCGAAGAAAAGGCTATCGCCGAGGAGCACATCCAACTCCGGACTGAAAAAGGATACAAGGTGGCCACCATGCTGAAACCGGCTTCAACTTTCTGGAAAGCCGAAGAATATCACCAGCAATACTACGAGCACAAGGGGTCACGCCCTTATTGCCATGCCTATAAAAAGATTTTTTAAATTGGCGAGCGATAATAGCCGGCATCCTGATTTTAATATCCGCTGGAATATACTTGGTTAGCTTCCTCTTGTGAAATATTGATATAAATAAAAGATAGACGAGCGACCCGAAAACGGGTCGTATGTTTTTGTAGGGAAATCCATTTTTCATAAACCTCCGGCACCATCCGGAGTCAAACAAAGCGATAATAAACCAGCCTTACAATTTAATTTACAATGACTTAAACACAATAAGTCCACTACCATTATATCGAACTCAGATTAAACTCTATAAAAAAAAATCCTTACGTATTTCTCAACACGCAAGGATCATGCCTTTATAATACAATAACAAACGATTCCGATGATGGCAACTGCAATCACTGAAGGATTATCCGTACATCGCCATAAGTCGGAAATCTTATCTTTCCACACCTCACAGTTAGAAA
>MKRS01000773.1 GCA_001897035.1 Bacteroidales bacterium 45-6 | reverse complement strand
CTCGTGTTGTTCACATAAAACTCGCGCTGGAAAGTGGCATCGTAACGCGAATCTGCCACAGGATCGGTAAAAAGTTCGTGAACACGCGGGTTGATCCAGTATTTGCGCTCCATGTAAGAATAATCGGTTTGATTGGCAACAAACAATTCGGAATTCAGGGCGGTGATGTTGAACCCGAATAAGGATTGCTGGCCGTTGCCCGAACCGTAATAATTTTTGTCGGTGCCATACTGAATAGCCCAGATCACTTCGTTGTTGTTTTGATTGTTCTCGTCGAAGACCGAAGCGAAGGAAGACAGCAAGCTATGGCCCGAATTATTGATGATGTCTTCAAATGCGGCGGCCGCATTTTGAAAATCTCCCGACTTAGCATAGCTCCTGTATCCACGTGTCAAATACAATTTGCCCAGCAATTGCAAAACGGCAGCATTGCTCACTCTCCCGGCTTCCTTTGCCTTCAGAGGCAATATGCCTTTGATGGCTGCCAGGTCGCCAATCATGAAGTCATAAATGTCACTTTCGGAGGTGCGTGTCACCGAGGTAATCACTGTTTTATTCTCTTCCGTATAGAAAGGAACAGGACCGAAAGTTTCCACTAGATAATAATAGGCAAGCACCCTGAGAAAACGAGCCTGAGAAGTGATCGAGCTGTATTCAGAGGGAGTCATCTCTGCTGTTGTCGGTTTGATGCGATTCAGAAGGGTATTGCTTTCTTGCACGATCTTATACAAGTTGCTCCAATAGTCTTCCACGATTCCGGCTGTTCCGTTAAAAGAAGCATCGTAACCATTGAACATTTTCTCATCGGACGATTCGGTGATCGCCATGTACAAGTCGGTACCATAGTATTGCAGCTCGCCGGTCGAGAAGACAGCACGATACTTCGAATAGATGTCGGTGAGCAACGCCATTTGTCCCGCCTTGGTGTCATAGAAGTCCTCGGTAACTTCCGAGGGGTTATCGGTTTGCAAGAAATTAGTACAGCCAGCGAACAATATTCCGGACAGAACTATGTATGTCGTATATCTAAGCACCTTTTTCATGTTATTCATCTTTAAAATATTAGTTTAAGCCCCATCGTACATGTCATGGGATACAACGATAGCTGCGTATAGACATTTTCCCCGATGATTTCCGGATCGGCGCCTATATATTTGGTGAAGGTGAAGGGGTTTTGCACATTAGAGTAAATCCGTAAAGACTTCACTCCCAGCTTAGTTAATACCTTGTTCTGGTGCACATTGTATCCCAAAGCAATATTCCTTACCTTCAGAAAAGTACCCGAAGTCTGTGATAACACTTGTGTGTAGTACGATTGGGCACCTACCTCGGGATAACGGTTGGCCCTATTCTCCGGCGTCCAGTATTTTACATCCAGTTTGTTCCAATGTTCGTTGTCCCATGCTGTGAACATATAGGCAAATTCGTCGTTATATGTCCCTCCCACTCGGGCATACATATCGATACTCAGGTCAAAGTCCCTGTATGTGAAGGAGGTGTTGAACCCGGCTGTCCAATCGGGACTTTTCACCCCAACGATCTGCATATCGTTGGCATCGATTTTCCCATCCTTGTTTTTATCCTGAATATGAATCTGTCCCGGAGTTTGCCCATATACGGCCGCCTGATCCACTTCGTCCGCTTGCCATATCCCGACCTGCTTGTAGTCGTACAAGACATTGATCGATTTTCCGATAAACCAACGGTTGCCCAAATCGTCCTTCCGGTCTCCGTATAAGTCGAGTATTTTGTTCCTGTTTAGCGAGAAGGTGAATCCTGATTTCCATTCGAATTTGTCCGTTTTAATATTCACTGTGTTGAGTGCGATCTCCACCCCTTTGTTTCCTGTAGATCCAATGTTTTGGTAAATGGAATTGAAGCCGTTAACTGCGCTGATGGATCTGTTGAATATCAAGCCTTTGGTTTTCCGGGTGTAAACATCCACCGAACCCGAAATGCGCTGGTTGAAGAATCCGAAGTCAAGCCCAAGATTATATTCGGAGGTCATTTCCCATTTCAGGTCAGGATTTCCTTTGCTGCCGTTGAGACCGAATCCATTTATTCCCTTCGAATCGAATGAATACCGCGATAAGTTGAGTTTGGTGACGGCAATGTCATAGTTCAGGTTGTTGTTCCCTGTTTTGCCATAACTGAGCCTCAGCTTAAGGTTGTCGAGGTTTGAGAATCGTTGGAAAAAGGATTCCTGCTTCAGTTGCCAGGCAAAAGCAAGGGACGGCATAAATCCCCATTGTTTTCCTGCCGCCAAGCGCGATGTTCCGTCATAACGGCCAGTGGCAGTGAGCATATATTTGTCTAAGAGGGAATAATTGGCTCGAAACATGTAAGATATCATCGAAGATGCCCAATAATAGCTACCCACATTGGTGATCTCGCTTGCCGTTTCAATGGCATGCCAGCCCGATTCGTAAGGCAGATCGGTGCCCATCATCGAAGAACCTTGGTGTTCGTCCTTCTGCATACTGAACAAGCCGGTCATATCAAGCCGGTGGATTTCCCCGAATCTTTTTTTATAAGTCACCGTGTTGTCCCATACCCAGTTGGAATTCCGGCTTTCATTGCGGGTGGCATAGGCCGGATTGACCCCGGAATTTTCCTGTGTGTTTTTTCCGACATACTCTCCTATCACGTTTGTGTCAAACTGAAAAGATATTTGTGATTTTATATTTAATTCTTGTATTGGGGAGTACTGAAGATAATTACTCACATTCACATAGTAGCTTTCCGACTTCTTGATATCGTTTTGAATCTGAATCAGCGGATTGATTTTGCTTGAAGTAGGTTGCGCATTGAAGATCAGTTGACCATTTTCATCCCACGGACTTTCGATGGGAGGAATGAAGTAGGCGTTCAGCAAAGCGTTCTCTGATCCCATGTCGTTGTCGTTTTTCGACAAATAGACATTGAATCCCGACTTGATCAGCTTGGACACCTTGTGCTCAATGCCGCCGTTGACGGTGATCCTGGTAAAGTTTTCATTTCCTACCAAGCCTTTGTCTTTCATGAATCCCAATCCGACAGTGTAGGAGGTGTTTTCGGTAGAACCGGTCGAGTTGATGTTGTGGGTGGAAACAAAACTATTTTGAGAAAGTTCCCTGAGCCAGTCATAGTATTGTCCGTAGCGGATCCGTTTCCTTTCGGCATCGGTCAGGAAATCGCTTCTGGACAAGGAGGCATCTCCGTATTTCTTTTTCCAAAGCTTGATCCTGTAATCCACATATTCCATCCCATTTCCCTTGCTTCCGATCATGTCAGGAATACGGGTTGGAACTTTCAGACCTTCCGAGCCGTTGTATTCAATCGTGAATCCCTTTGTCTTATTTGCACCTTTTGTCGTAATGATTACCACCCCGTTTGCTCCTCTCGATCCATAGATGGCACAAGAAGAGGCATCTTTCAACACATCGATTGACTCAATGTCCGATGCGCTCAGAAATTTCATTCCGGAGTAGGAGGGTACACCGTCGATCACGTACAGCGGTTCGTTGGAAGAATTGATCGAATTCAAGCCACGGATTTCCACACTCATGTCCGCACCGGGCCTGTTTGATGATTTGGTGACAAGCACTCCCGCAATTCTACCATTGAGCGATTCGGTGATGTTTGCGTTCATTGCCTTTTCCAATTCAACACTTTTCATTGACTGGATGGCACCCGTAAGGTCTCTCTTTTGTTGTGTGCCATATCCCACTACCACCACGTCGTTTAGTTGCGTATTCTCGGGATTTAGATCTACAACCAATGGGTTGCGCCCGCTGCATTCATGCTCCTGGGGCGTGAAGCCCAGAAATGTAAAAACCAACACGCTCTTTTTTGAAGTGACTTCAATGGAAAACTTTCCGTCAAAATCAGTGGTTGTGCCTCTGGTTGTCCCTTTTAGCATGACAGAAACGCCAGCCAAAGGTTCTTTTCCCGAATCGGTGACCTTGCCTTGCATGGTGATCTGCGCAAAGGCAAGTGCCGGGAAGAGCAGTAGTACAAAACAAGTTGCTATCTTCTTTGTGAAACTCATCTGTATGTATTTTAAGGTTGTTTTCTAAATCTCGTTAATTCGATTTGTACCATTTGTATTTGCCCACCAGCTTGGCACTGTGCCTTCCTGTTTTGTCGGGGATGCTGGTTGCGTCTGCCGGTACTTTGGAGAAATCCCATGCGCATATCAAGCCTTCTTCATTGCCTGTCACGTCCGAGTTTTTCAAGGAGTTGATCTGGTCGATCGACTTCGCAGAATTCCACATCCTGAACTTCTTGATGTAGCCAGTCATGCAACGCGAGAGATCAGTCGGCTCTTGGAATGCCCACATATTGGTATTGACTACATTCGGCTGGTAGGATTGCAGCACGTTGCTGGAGTCGTAGATGTCGTTTGTTTTTTCGAAGAGCAATTTACCATTCACATAGATTTTGAGCTGCCCTTCTGCCAGGCTTGCGTTATAGACCATGGCAATGTGATTCCATTCGCCGTAATTGGTCGGATAAGAAGCGCCAAATTCAAGCACACGCCCCGACTGCGGTCCCATTCCAATTGTAGCACGCAAATTAGCTCCCATGAAGTTGATCATCCAACCTTCAAAAGGG
>MKRS01000772.1 GCA_001897035.1 Bacteroidales bacterium 45-6 | reverse complement strand
AAGTTAGGTATAAGATCTTTATTTCGCAAGACAAATTAGGTTGGGGGACTCGAAAAAATGCAGGAGGCTATCAATCGGCGACGATCTCTTCTAACTTTTTGATTCCGTCGCGGTTGAAAAGCAGCCTGTATTTGCGGTAGAACACCTTTTTGTTGCTTTCTCCCCGCAGGATGAAATGGAGGGGATAGACCTTTTCTCCGCTAAAGGTGAGGTATCCGTGTTGCTCGTCGGCAACATGGAGTGGTAGCATGGAGTCGCTCATCTTTTCGGTAAGCCGGAATAGGTGGAATTTGAGAATGTCGTTGATTCCCCGGTAATTGTATCCTTTGAGCGACGATATTTTGTCCACCGAAAGGGTCACTAATTTTTTGTAGAGTATGATTTGCTCGTTGTAGATCTTGTTTTCGGCTTCCACGATGGGAATCCGCTGGCGAAGGTTGAATACCTCCTCCGGCAATTTGGTTTCCGACACATACTCGACCGATTCCTTAATCACTCCGATTTCCACTCCTCTGGTGCTGAGCTTGCGCTTGCGGTCGAAGTATCTTTTTCCGAGCTGCGAGCTGAAATAATAGCGCATCAGGTCTTTGATCCGATCCTTGAACATGTAGCTGACCACGATTATCAGGAACAGGGGCAAGGTGAATTTTTCGTAATGTTGCTGTGCCTTGAATGTGACGATGGTGGCGAAAAGCATCGAAACTCCTGCTGCCAGGCTGTAGAGCAACTGCTCTGCTAAACGTCCGTCGCGGCTGCTCTTAATATGTAAAAATAGCACGCTTTCGATCACTTTCTTGAGAATTCCCCATTGCATCACCACCCAGTTGTTATTTTCCGGATTGCCAATCTCAAGGTTGGGGAATTTTTTCTTCCGTCGTTCCTGCTTCTCGTTCCCGATCAAGGGTAGGAGGACGGTCTTGATTTCCGGATAATTGGTTTGGTTTTCGAAATGCCGCATCAGCCGGAAGGCGTGCTGCTCGATGACGTTGCTGATGAAATTGTCGCCATAGGCGAAATATTCTTTCCATTCGTTCGACAAGTCCTTGCGTTGCACGAAGGGATAGAGGCTGCGGTAGAATTGGACAATGTGTTGCAGGTCGGCTGCGAATAGGCTGCTTCTTGCAGCTCCGTCTGCATTTGGGAGCAACACGATCCGGCTCACCTCGTCGCGGATCGAGCTTTTGCAGATGTTGGCAAAGATTTTCACATCGTGGACAAACTGTTCCCCTTTTTCGTCCGAGGCTGGGTCGTGTAGCGCTTCGTGCAGAGCGCGGATAAGCTTGTTCTTTGGGCTTTCCGGGTTGTCGGAAACAATCTCCGCAATGGGGAAATCAGGCGTTATGAGCCTGATTTTTGAGTTGATGTCCTTGAAAAAATCGGTTTTTGGATAGGTGTCGCCGTTGATCTCAAGACTATTTGGCACAAACAGCCAGGTGTTGACGCTGAACTCCTCTTGGGAGTCGGCTATCGTTTTGTCCGAAATAAAAGAAATCTTGAACTCGAACGAAAACTTGTCATGTATCTTGACACTGGTCTCTATCATTTTTCCATCCTGAATAAGGGTGTTGGGAAAGATAAGAATTATAGTAACGGACATCGCCGGTCACTTCCTTTCCAAGCCATGAAGGACTCTCGAACGCTTCGTTCTCGTCGGTTAGCTCCACTTCGGCCACGATCAGGCCTTCGTTTTCTCCATGAAATTCGTCCACTTCGAAGGTATGCTTCCCGCTTTTCACCAAATGGCGGACTTTTTCGATCTTTCCCTCGTTGCAAATCAACAGGAGCTGTTCGGCTTCATCCACCGGAATCTCCATTTCCCATTCGAAGCGGCTTGTGCCGGAATCCGATCCCGGTCCCTTGATGGTGATAAATCCTTTGTCGCCTTTCACCCGAATACGCACATTCCGCCCTTTGCCTTCCGAGAGGATATATCCCTGCTTGATGGTCTTGGCCTCGTAGGCATCGCCCTTGAAGTCGCCTGCAACTAAAAACTTTCGTTCTATCTCGATTCCCACCATAGCTGGCTGCTATTGGATGATTTGCTTGATGGCTCCCAGATCTGGGAAGAAAATCACTTTCACGGGTTGCTTGTTGTTGTCGAACATCTTTTCAGCAAGCACATCTTGCTGTCCGTATTGCACCACATCGATCTCCTTGCTCACTAAATCTTTGGAATTGAAGGAAATTCTGAGGCTGGCTTTTCCCGGAATGTTGTAAATGATTCCTTTAGAGAACTTTTCGGCCATGGCCTTTTCCTCTTTCGGTGTGAGGATTGGTTTCTCGATCGGATTTTTATTCGCTAAGGACAAATAGACGGGTGCACCCGATAGGTCGTCGGAGGCCACAACCCCCAAATGCTTCGAGAAGCGGAACAAGACCTGCTTGTCGATGTTTTTCTCGGAGGGAACAACTGTGAATTCCACGGTGGATGTTTCGCTTGTTTCATGGCCGGTAAACATCTCGGTGAGAGCTTTTTCTTGCTGTGCCAACTGGTCCATCACAATCTTATAAGCATTGCCGTCGGGAGGCATGTTGTCGGCTTCGCCGGCGAGGATGTTGTTTTTGTTCTCCCTCAATTTGTATATCTGCTTGGCTATCAGTTCTGCTTGCTTTGCCGTAGAACCAGCCGACAGAATCTCTTCCGAAAGAAAGGTGCGGGGGTTGGGCAGGGGGGCTGGTGGGAGGGTTTGAGAAGCGGGTGCCTCTACTGTTTTTCGCTCGGTCGCTTCATCGCTATTGATGGCGCAAATCACACCCTCTTTGGTGAGGGTGACGAAAGGGGAGGTGGTGTTGGATCGGAATTCCACCAAAAACGAGTTTGCCTTGTCCGGTATGCCTTTGGAAGAAGTATTTAGGTTAGTGAGCTCATACACAGTCTCGTTTTGAAGGATTGGATTGGATATGTTCAGATATCGTTCCGCATATTGATAATATTCTCCCGCCGTGCGTGTGGTCTTGAGGACAGTGGCTGCGATGGTTATGGATGTTTTCGGCAAAGTGTAGGCCACCCCGTAGTTGTTAGCTTTCACGGCCGACATTTTCACAGTGGTTTGGGCCGAAAGGGCGGCACTTGCTAAAAACATACCACCTAAAAAAAGACGAATCGTGCGTTTCATCGTTGTTTGTTTTTTTGTTCACACAAAACTAATAAAAAATAATGGACAATCTATCATTGAAGCGCAAAACGGATAGATGGTGATACGCAATATTGTTTTTGGGGAAGAGGCTCGGAAGGCGGGATGGGGCAAAAAAGATGAAGCATCTCCCGCTAACGGGAAGGATGCTTCAACTAACTGCATATAAATAAATAGGAATGGAAGTCTTAATTCAATGTATGTATCTCCACTGCAAATTGTCCATGTATTCTTGCACATCGATGACCCTCACGAAGCCTTTGTCCTTGCCGTGGTTGAAGTCCTTGCATATCCATTCCAGCTCCTGAAGCCCATTCCTGCATGGAGAGGAGAGTGCCAGGATATAGGTGACAAAGACATACGAATATTTACCGTCGTGAGTCCGTTCCATGGTGTAGGAATAGCCTTTCTCGGTCATCGTTTCAGGATTGATACCCATGATGTCGGTATTATGCGGAGGAATCAGGGATATGGGTCTGTCCTTTACCATCTTGTAGGTGACGGCCCTGCACGTGGCATCGTAAATGCCTGCCTGTAGCCCCAGGCTCTGCGCGGATTGGGCAGAGATGGACACCTTCCTGTCTTTGTAGATATCAGTGAAATGGGAGTACCCAATATCCACGTGGACAGTGTCGCCTATGTAGTTGAATGCCGACATTGTTTCCTGGTCGGCTTGCAACCGCTTGCTGGCTGGGAATATGGCTTCGAGAGAAAAAATAGACTTGCTATTGTTTTTCAGTGCGAACAATATCGACTGCATTTTAGAGGAAATGTAGGGAATATGATACATTCCTACCTTTTGCCCAGGCCATTTCAGACCTTGGAGACAAGAGCTTGATATGCAATCACTGGGGCAAAAAGTCCCGATGGAATCCGAAAATAATAAAAAATGGCAATTGTCCATAAAGCATATTCTTTAAATGGTGGGCGATTTTTTCCAAGAACACAGCAGCCTTACGCTGTGTGGGGTGCTGCATTCTAGAAAGGAAACCAATCGACTTTTTTGTTTTATCTTGTAATTCGGATGATATTGCAATTCAAATGTCATACCTTGAATGATGAATGTTGCGTTTATCAAAAATTCCTTCAGGGATCACCCTGCATACGGAAGATACCGCTTCCTGTTATAGAGCACCTGACGCATCACCATACATTGTGGTGTAGCGGATATAATATTCTCCGGAGTTGAGGTTTATCTCGTTCGGGGCAATGAAAGAGTCTTCCTGTCCTGAATCTACGATGGTTGAGTAAACCACTTCCTCTGTATAAGAATCTACCACCTCGATCAGCACATAGCCCAAATCTGCATTAAAAGCAGTATAAACAGATCCCGAAAGGTTGTATGCTTCGATTGTTTCAACCGTATTTTCGGTAGTTGGCGGAACGGTAGATGTCGTATCAACCGTGATCGAACGGGTTTGACCAACGAGGATGCTGCCCATTAATTCTATTTTAGTTTTTGC
>MKRS01000771.1 GCA_001897035.1 Bacteroidales bacterium 45-6 | reverse complement strand
CCATACGTCCACAAGTCGGTATTGTTTTCCCAAGCATAAAGAATATCCACATCCTCGGGTTCAAGGGCTCTCAGTCGAATGATTTCATTTTCCAGCCACATATCGGGATATTAAATATGCTTATGTTTTCGAAAAAAATAGATCAGCCCCTTCAAGTGAATAAAGCTCATTTTAGAAAACAGCCTTTTATGGGAAATTTGCTGATACTCGTGGATGATGGAAACATAGGGCAGATAAAACACTTTCCATTTCTTTTCACGAAGCCTGATGCAAAAATCGGCATCCTCCGGCCCATAAAAAATGTGTTCATCCAGAAAGCCGACTTCCTCGAATGCTTTTCTCCGGATCATCTGGCAGGCTCCGATAAGGTATTCCACCTCGAAAGCTTCTTCCAATGCAAATTTATTGCGGTAAAACTGAAACCGGTTAAAATGAGAAACACACTTTTTGATTCGACGCAACTGCATTTTCTCAAATAGAGCTTCCAGCACATTCAGAAATTTGAATCGTATGCTTGGTATCTTCCGGCAACTATTCTGAATATTACCCAGCGAATTCGCCAACATACAGCTACAGAGCCCGCAATCGGAATGCTTTTCCATGAAATCGAGCAATGAATGTATTGCCGTACCATTCGTAACGGTATCTATATCTAACAATAGAATATACTCACCCTTAGCCTTTCGAAAGCCAATATTCCTGGCTGTAGATACCCCCCGGTTTTTTGATTGATAAATTACCTGGATTCTTTCGTCCCGAAATTCAGAAATAAGCTCTCTCGTGGAATCCGTAGAACCATTATCAATTACAATCACTTCCGTCTGGATACCATCCAGACTATTGAGTAAAGAATTAAGGCAATCTAAAATGTATCGTTCAGAATTCCAAGAGAGTATTACTACTGTTAACTTAATGTCCATAAATCATCCAAACAACTTTATCTTCAGAGCCTTAGATGCTGTGAAAAAATCTCCAAGAGAAGAAAACTTTCGAATATTCCTCCACACAAACGAGGGCGCAGTGTAAAACCTGAGATTGTTGTAAAACAGCAGTTTTTCCATCTGCTTAGTACTTAGGCTTGGGTAGGAAAGGATTGAATTGCGCTGCACATCGGTCGGCACATAGTCCCCTCCCACGATCCATCCGCTTTTCTTGGCCCGTTCATGAAATTCAGTACCAGGAAAGGGGGCCACGATGTTGAACATCACTTGGTCAACTTTCAACCTCTTTACCTCCTTGTATGTATTCCGGATA
Source organism: Bacteroidales bacterium 45-6 (assembly GCA_001897035.1). GTDB lineage: Bacteria > Bacteroidota > Bacteroidia > Bacteroidales > Dysgonomonadaceae > UBA1309. The sequence goes on along the minus strand of MKRS01000771.1, from coordinate 3,363 downwards.
GTTTCTTCTGTCTCGATAGGGCTTGTGCCAATCAGGATGTTCAGCTTCACGGATACATCGTACTTCTGCAATAGCAGAATGGACTCGCGGATCTTTTCAGCAGTAAGGTCTTTTCTGATATATTTCAGTATCTCCTCGTCAAACGATTCAACACCCAAATCCACATATTTGCAATTGAATTCTTTCAACATGCTTGCAACTTCCTCGTCAATTGCATCGGCTCTTGCTTGGCAACCCCATACAAATCCGTGCGACTTGAGTGCTGAGCCAATAGCCCTCAACCTCTTTTTACCCACAATGAAGTTGTCATCCATAAACCCAATGGCTTTGTACCCTTTGGAAGCAATGAATTCAATTTCTTCAATTACGTTTTGTTCGGAGCGGAAACCGATCGGAGGCTTTTTCCCTGGATTTTCTTTTTTATATTCTATTTCACGAGCAAAAGTTAGTGAACTTGGCACGCAATAGATACATTTGAAAGGACAATTGCGGGAAGAAACCATCGAGATATAAGGCGAAACTTTCAATTTCGGGTTAAAGAAATTGTATTTCTCGATGAAATGGATGGCAGGGAAAGGCAGCTCGTCCAAGTTTCTCATCAATGGCCTGGAGGGATTATTCACGATCTCGCCAGTTTCCGCATTCCGGTAGGAGATACCCTTCAAATCCGACCAGTCTTTTCCGGAGGCAATACATCCTACTAATTCAGACACAGTTTCTTCCGGCTCGCCGCGAGCTACAATTGCATTTTTACCCACCAAAAACATCTTGATGAAGTAAGTTGCGCCTGGACCTACAAAGACACACTTCGCATCGGGCCTTACCTCTTCAATATATGCTCTCAATATAGTATCAGTTGCAATAGAGAGATTAACAGTCCAAATAATATAGACTCTGCTGTCGTCTGATTTCACAAAGTTGAAGCAATCCTCTTTGGATCCTTCATCTAACACGAAATTCTTATAACAAACCTCATATCCTTCTCGTTCAAGCAGTGCAGCTACGATGAGTTCATAGATATGGGGCATATTGTAAACTATACGGGTGCATCCGGCCGTTCTTTCAGCCGGTTTTTCGCCGTCTAATGCTGGAGGAGTGAGAAATGTTATTTTCATACAATTAAATTCTACGATTAGACAATTATGGAACTTGCACTGTTTTTCATCATCTATTTTAATGATTTGATAAAAATCAGGCTTCGTTTCATATTGATTTATTTTTCAAGCATTTCGCCCAAACGAATCAAAAGATTCTTTTTCTTTTTCTCAATATATTTCTCTGCTGCAGCACGTGCCATATCTTCGTAAGAAACAAAAGAACCTTTGGAGGCTGACTTCACCACCTCATAAATCACGCCCCAATCGGGAAGGCCGCCCAAATTGCGGTCGTCAATGAACAAATCAGCCATCAATTTACGGGGAGCTTCCAATCGATTCTCTTCTGGGTTGTTTTTATTGGCGGCATAAAAATGAAGACCTTTTGAGGCACAATAGTCGATTGCCTCTTGCAGCAATTCTCCTTCCCTCACGGTCCACAGGATCAGCATGTGATTTTCTTTTTGAAGTTGCAGCAGCGTATCGATCGCGAACGGGACCAATGGTCCGATCTTCGGGTAACGATGCTCAACTATGGTTCCGTCAAAATCAACAGCAATTCTCATATATTTATATCTTATCTTTTCAGTTTAATTACGATTCAAAAAACGCTCAAATGCGATTAGGATAGAACGTCGTCCTTTCTTTCACATAACGTTACAATTTCGGATTTATTGGGCGAACAAAACAAAAAGGTCACTAAAGTAATAAAAATCATATAAAAGAAATTCCGGCTTCCGGTCACATACAGGCCAATGGCATCGAAAGCCACCGCAAGCGACAATATCCCCAAGCGCAAAAAATAAATACGAGCGTAGAAGCTGGGCTTACTTTCCTCCGGTCGGGTTCCTATTTTGTTTCTCAAATACTGAAAGCATTTCAGAGACATTGGTATGGAGATCAAGGTAATAAGAATTCCATATCTTTCCATCACCGGATTGGGGATGCCTCCGTGCAGAATTTCACGCAATCGAAGCAACGTGGTTCCGACAAATGCCACTGCGACAACAAATAGTGCCAGGACGAAAGCAATCAGTAAACGTCGATAAATCTTTTCTATCATTTCATCCATGGCTACAACTGGTAAGATTCGCTGAACGGCATTCTATTCACGATGGAACGCCCCAGAGTGACTTCGTCGGCATATTCGATCTCGTCACCAATGGAAACTCCACGTGCGATCATCGACACTTTGATATTGTAGGGCTTCAACTTCTTATAAATGTAAAAATTAGTCGTATCGCCTTCCATCGTGGTGCTCAATGCAAAGATCACTTCCTTCACGCGGCCTTCCGCCACACGGTTCACAAGGCTTTCAATTTCCAAGTCGGATGGGCCAATACCCTCAATTGGGGAAATGATTCCACCCAGCACATGGTACATGCCCTTGAACTGTGATGTATTTTCGATGACCATCACCTCCTTCACGTTTTCCACAACACAAACGGTGGTTTCGTCGCGCCTGGAATCAGAACAAATAGGGCAAATGTCGTGGTCACTTATGTTGTGGCACACCCGGCAATGCTTCACCTCCTTGCGAAGGGTAGTCATCGCAGACGAAAACTGCTCCACATCCGGCACATCCTGCCTCAGCAAATGAAGCACCAGCCGCAAAGCCGTTTTGCGCCCGATACCGGGCAGCTTGGCAAATTCGTTGACCGCATTTTCCAAAAGGACAGAAGGATATTGGATATTCATAAAGTTCTTTCTTCGTTCTTAAAAATCAGCAGGTTCACCTCAGGTAGGACACATAATACTTTTCCACACGTTTCGACAACAACTCAATGTTGAGCATATCGGAAGCATCGGCTATGTCCTTAATGGTGCCGTCGTTGAAAAGAATATCGATACTGTCGTCTTTCTCGTTATACATGTTGGTAGAAATAGCATCCGCCAACACAAAATAGGAAGCCTCGTGCTCGCTTATGCCGAAACGTTCCATGTAATTCCTTGTCAATTCTTTAACACGCTGCTCGGAGATTGGTTCAGAACCTATTTCTATTTTAAACAATTTTCTATCCACCAAGGCTTCGCTCATCACCGACAAGACGGTATCAGCATGTTGGCTCCACACTTTGAGCGAACACCACAAATCATTGTCATCCAAGTTGACGAAGTTATCCAAAGCCTCTTCGTCGCGGTTGAAAACTTCCGTCGTAACCTCGTTCTCCAAAAAATAGTTCAATGCAGGAGAAGCGAAAAGCTTGGTGCCCGAAAGGGTCAGCTCCTTTGCCCGCTTCAGGGTATTGATTAGCATGTGTTCCGCCGC
>MKRS01000770.1 GCA_001897035.1 Bacteroidales bacterium 45-6 | reverse complement strand
TGCAATGGCATACGCTCCAACCACCTGGTTTAAAGACAACTGAACTGCTGTAAACAGATCGCACTGGTTGGTTGACTTGATGTATTCGATCAATTGGACAAGCACCTCGGTGTCGGTGCTACTTTGGAAAGTGTAGCCCTTTTGAAGAAGTTCTTTTTTGATGACTGCATAGTTTTCAATAATTCCGTTGTGAATAAGAGCTAAAGATTCGGATTGCGAATAATGAGGGTGGGCATTGACATTGTTTGGTTCGCCATGAGTGGCCCAACGGGTGTGTGCAATCCCAATATTACCAGTGATATCCTTGCTTTTCGAAAACTCCTCCAAGTCCTGAACCCGGCCTTTCGTCTTATAAACCGAAAGTTTGTTCTCTTTGTTTATCAGAGCAATTCCGGCACTATCGTAACCTCTGTATTCGAGGCGATGCAATCCTTTAATCAAAATAGGGTAAGCATCCCTATTTCCAATATAACCAACAATACCACACATATTAAGCCGATTTATTATGTTTTCGTAAAATAACTAATTTGAAAAATAGATGCTCTTTTTTGAGATGCGCAAAGTTAATCAAAATTGGATTTAACTCCTATCGTTTTGGCCCGATGATGGGATAATTCGTACCGCCTTGTATATAAAAACCGTTAAACAGCATCCATTCCAAATTCAGGTTCTGTATGATAAGTCTTCCAGAAAAAGGAGATACTTGGATGATAATAAACATTTTGACCTTAATGAACTCGCACATTCCCCACCCTTTCTCTTTGAAAAAAGGCAATGCTGTCCCGAATGGGTGCGGACTAAGACCTGATATGGAAAATAAACCGTATTTTTGCAAAAAAAGATTGAACGTATGCACCACATTGAAACAAACCCGGCGAACGCCACAAAAGAAGAAAAATACCAAAGTCTTCTTCCACAACTGAAAGGACTCATTTCGGGCGAAGACGACCTGATTGCCAATCTTGCAAACATCTCATCGGCATTGAAAGAAACGTTCGGCTTTTTTTGGGTGGGATTCTATTTGGTGAAAGAAGACCAATTGGTTCTCGGCCCTTTCCAAGGCACAGTCGCCTGCACCCGGATCAAATTCGGCAAGGGTGTTTGCGGAACTGCATGGAAAGAAAAACAAACCATCGTTGTGCCCAACGTTGATGAATTTCCCGGCCACATTGCTTGTAGCTCGGCCTCCAAATCGGAGATTGTTGTTCCCATCCTTCACAGGGAAGAGGCGGTCGGTGTATTGGACATTGATAGTGACTCGTTGAACGATTTCGACTCGACCGATCAGTATTATTTGAAAAAAGTGGTGGAGTTGATTGCATTTCCCGGATAACGTGAATGAAAATGTCGAAAGTGGAGGACAAAAAAAAGGTTGTCATCACGACAACCAATCTTCATTGTTAACCTTAAATCTAATACCATGAAAAACTTGATACAAAGATACAAACATTTTTATGTTGTACAACATATTCGCAAAACATATTTCACAAATTAATATTATTTAACCATTAAGCCCATTTTGAGTATATTCCCTTCTTGAAAATACTTCAATCCAAATGACCTGACTTAAAAAAACGCTCCAAAAGGCAAGAATTTAGCAACCGCCGACAATGCTTCTATCGGTAAAAGGGTATCTTTGTATTCACTGAAACATTAAAAAGATCACTTATGATTCGATTGAACGTATTTCTACAGGCTGAAGCAGCAAACTGCGCCAAAGTATTGGAGGCGGCAAAGGAACTCACCGCTGCATCACTAAAAGAAGAAGGTTGCATCGCTTACGATGTCTTCGAAAGTGCTACACGCCCCGGAATATTCCTGATTTGCGAGACTTGGACCGACGAGGCGGCACTTGTTGCACACGAGAAGGCCGAGGCATTCCTGAAAAACATTGCTGTGCTAAAAGAATTCTCTAAAGCAAAAATCGAGAAGTTCGAATTCTAAGCAGGCAGCCCCTATTGCAAACCAGGGATGCAACTCAATGTAGCACCCCTGGTATTTCAAATCGGATTGTGCGAAACATCGTCCGCAAGCCTTAGCACTCAAATGGCACTCGTTTTCTCGTAGTAGAGATGGTGGATAATCCCGTCCGCCAAGCCCACCTTGGGAACATAAATTTCGTTTATTTTGCAGGTCTTGCAGATGATATTAAATATCTTCATGGCAGGAATAATAACATCTGCCCGGTAGTTTTTCAATTTGTAGTTAAGAATCCGCTCGTCGTAAGTCATCCCCTTCATCGTTTCATAGAACACACGTATTTCGGGATAGCTGATGTATTCATTCTCTTTCTTCCCTAAAAGTTTGTGTATTTTGTTGATGTTTCCTCCCGAACCGATAATACTCAAAGGGAAATAGTCCTTACAGAACTTCTTCAACCACTTCTTCAATTCGTCAAATTCACGATCGTCCACGGCATCCGACAAGATACGGACAGTCCCCAACTGGAAAGAGCGAGTCAGGATTTTCTGCTGATTGTTGAAAAGAACAATCTCGGTGCTTCCGCCCCCCACATCCACATAGAGGTAATTGCGGTTTTTGTCCATCACTTTCTCCAACCCGCCCGCTTCGAAGATAATATCTGCTTCTTCCTGCCCATTGATGATCTCGATGTCGATCCCCGAATTGTTCCGGATCAGCTCCACAATTTCTTCCCCGTTCGAGGCGTCGCGCATGGCACTCGTGGCGCAAGCCCGGTAGCGGTTCACGCCGTACACCCTCATGGAGTAGGAAAAAGCGTACATGGCATTCATCATCATTTCCTGCTTTTCCACCGAAATGCACCTTTTCGTGAACACGTCTTCGCCCAAGCGGATGGGTACTCGCAAGAAGGCGGCCTTTTTGAAATCGACATTCAAACCATTGGTGTCAACATTGTAAATCAACAGGCGAATGGCATTCGAGCCGATGTCGATGGCAGCTAAGGTTTCAGTTTTCATCATTTTTCTTCATATTTTTATAAAAGTCGTACAATTCTACCTGCGAACGGCAAACCCTTTCGTCCAATGTGACTACATAATTATTTTGCGTGAAAACAGACAAATCGCGGGCTTTCACATTGTCCGACCATTGAACCTCAAAAAAACGTTTCAAGGTTTTCCGGATCTTCGAATCCAAAATCGGAATTCCCACTTCCACGCGGCGGTCGAGGTTGCGAGTCATCCAGTCGGCACTCATTATATGCACCTGGTTGTCGCCCCCGTTGCAGAAGATCGTCAGCCGGGCATGTTCGAGGTATTTATCCACAATGCTTATGACCTGAATGTTGTCGCTCAGCCCTTTTTGTTGTGGCTGCAAACAACAGGCACCGCGCACAATGAGCCTGATTTCTACCCCCTTCTTGCTGGCTTCATAGAGGTGGTTTATCATCTTGTCGTCCGTCAGGCTGTTGAATTTGGCATAAATAAACGCCCGCTTGCCTTTCTGCGCATTCCGAATTTCCCGGTCTATCATCTCTTCAAACTTGCCACGAAGATAATAGGGAGAAACCAGCAATTGCTTGCACACAAAGCGTTTGTGAGGATTCAACAGAAAATCAAACACGGCACGGGCATCCTGCACGATCTGCACATGAGAGGTGAACAAGCCAAAATCGCTATATACACGAGCCGTGTCTTCGTTGAAATTGCCCGTCCCCACATACACATACCCTTTCAACACCGAATTTTCCTTGCGTTGCACCAGCACCAGCTTGCTGTGTACCTTCAATCCCTCCACCCCGTGGATCACTTTCACGCCACCTTTCTGGAGCGATTCGGAGCTTTCCACATTCTGCTCTTCGTCGAACCGGGCAAACAATTCAAGCAAGGCATACACCTTTTTACCGTTTTTCGCTGCGTTAATCAAGGTATTCACCACCTTTGAATGGCCTGCAGTGCGGTACAGCGTGATATAGATGCTTTCCACCTTCGGGTCGATGGCCGCTTCCCGGAGAAAATCGATAAAGTGATTGAACGTATGGTAAGGATAATTCAGGAAAATATCTTTTTTGTGGATCACGCCCAGAACGCTCGAAAAAGGCTTTATGTCGGGATGAGTCAGCGAAGGAGGGCTCACAGCTTCGAGTTCTGGACGGATTTTCGGAAAACGCATCAAGTCGCGCTTCAAATGATAGCGCCCGCTCGCCTCCATGCTGTCGATATTTCTTAAGCGGAGCTTCGATTTGATAATCTCCAGCAAGTCAACCGGCATATTCTGGTCATACACCAGCCGGATAGGCTGACCGTGCAAGCGGTTTTCGATGCCATCCTCTATCTTTTCCAACAAACTTTTAGAAATATCGTCGTCCAATGTCAACTGCGCATCGCGGGCAATCTTGAAGGTATAAGCCGAGATTTCGTCGTAGTTGAACATAAAGAATATATCGTTGAGACAAAGGCGTATGATGTCATCCAGAAAAATGATGCAATTGCGCCCGCCAAAAGACGGCAACTGCACAAAACGGGGGCAAGCCTCGCTCACCGGAATCTGGATAATGGCATATCCGGCTGCAGAATTCCGCTTCTTGGAAGACACCATTTTCACCGCATGGTAAATATAATTATCAGTGATGAAGGGCATTTTCGTCGTTTTCCGCAAAATCAGGGGCACCAGCCGGGGGCTGACCACAGATGAAAAATAATCG
>MKRS01000769.1 GCA_001897035.1 Bacteroidales bacterium 45-6 | reverse complement strand
CAAAAGCTTCGGCTGCCACACATTCCAATCCGCCGACAACTATTCGCTCGGAGCGGTCATTGTCCGACAATTCCGAACCATACACATGCAAGTGCCCCATCGCCACAACGGGCAAGTTATCCCGATTGATTTCTTTCAAATAGTCGTTCAACGCTCCATACATCGCCATCACGCCCGTTCCATATTGGCTGCTTTCGGGATAATCGCCTTGCCGAAGGTAAGGCACAGCCAAGCACCAAGCCTTTCTTTGCCCCTTCTCCTGAAGCGGAACAACCAAATGCCTGAAATCTATTTCGCCTTCCACCGTCCGGTGAATCACCCCGCGCACCTCCACCCGCATCGCCGTCAGCAGGTCATGCGGAGCTTCCAAACGGGCTGCTGAATCGTGATTTCCGGCAGTCACCACCACCTGAAGGTTCGGGTTTTCAGTGGTCACATCATGCAGGAAAGCGTAGAACATCCGCTGCGATTCTGCAGAAGGATTAGGGCTGTCAAACACATCTCCGGCAATCAGCAGCACATCGGCCTGTTGCTCCGAAAGCTGCATTCTCAGCCAATGGAGAAAATGCTGGTGCTCCTCCCGGCGTTCGTATCCGTAAAAGTTTTGCCCGATATGCCAATCGGCAGTATGGAGTATTTTCATTCGATGATTTGTTTTTCAAAAGAGAGGTCTAAGGTAGGAAATTTGGGCGGAAAATGGAGGGATGGGGAGAGAAGTTTTTTGAGGTGTGGGTTGCTATTGAAACGAAACATACTCACTATTTAGAAAAAAACAACAGGCGAGATGACCCTAAATCGCCCCGCCTGTTCACTATCAAGTTTACCATGCAATTTCCATCCCTATAAAAAGCTAATTATTTAGCATACGAGAGCAAGCGCTGGTCGCCTTCCAAGGAACGAAATGCAGTAATATCCTGCGTCACCTCTATCACGCCGAGGTATTCACCATCAGCTCCACGCAATGCTGTATATTCGATGTGCACGAACCGTCCCTTGAAGTTTGAAATCCAAAAGGCTGCTTTGTTTTCCTTCCCGCTTCTGAAATCGCTGATGATTTGTTCTACGATATACACACTTCCCGGAGGATGGCACAGCCGCACGTCGCGCCCGAGGATGGATCGGTTGCGGTCGAACACCCGGTTGGGGCTGTGGGAAAAGAACTTCACCTTGTCGTTGGCATCCACATAAGTGATGTCGATGGGCAAGGTCACAAACAAGGCCTCCAGTTCCTTCAAGGCGAATGTGCCGGACGACAAGCGGATGGCTTCCCCGTTCAGGTACTTCGGCTCGTCTATTTCTTCCGTTTTCTTCGAAAATCCGGGCTTCCATTCCACCGAAGGGTCGTACAAGCAGAATCCAAATTGGAGCGTTTCCTGATAAATACGGTACCAATCTTCCTCGCTCAATGTATCCAAACTCATTGGCAGCAAGATTTCTTCTTCCTTCATAATCATTCCCTCTATCGCTTCTATCACGGGGAGCAATACCAATACAATAAGCGAGGGAATTTCTTCTGTCGAAATCATCTCTGCCTCTGTTTCGGGCAACGAATCGTGGGCAGCCTTCAGCAGCACCCGTGTTTGGTCATGCTTTCCCCACATCACTTTGGGCGGCCCTGTGATTCCCGCTTTTTCCAGGTAAGGAAACAGCAGGTACTCCTTGCGCTTGTAGTGCTTGTCCACATCCGAAAGAGCGTTCAAAATGCCTTTCAACTTCAGGATATATTCTTTCACCTGTTCCTTGGAAATGCGGTTGCCCTCGTTGAACGCTTCTTTTGCTTTTGCGATATACGTTTCCAAGGCACGGTTCTCCTGGTGGAATGTGTCCACCGGATGCCCCTGCGGAATGCTTTTAGCTTGACTGGTATCGATCGTGCCATCTAATACCTGCGCATGGATGTCGCATAGTCTGAGCACCTCTTCCTCCGGCAACCCTTCGGCAATAAGTTCTTGTTCCACTTCCACCACAAGATTGTACGGCACCGACTTTAACAAATCGACCAAACGGGATTTTATGGCTTCGGGTGCTACGCCGTCGTGAAGCTGCAAGATGAGATGCTTCAACATCTCTTTCTTTTGTGTTGAATTGTTGATAATTTCACTCATCTCGTTTAGCCTTTAATCATGGTTAATAACATCTTGAACTTCTCTGTTGCCAAGAGTGCATGGGGAACATTGGCCGGCATGATGATAGCATCGCCTTGGTGGAGGAGAAAAGGTGTTCCGCCAATCGTGATCTCCGCTTCACCTTCCAATATTTGTACGGTGGCATCAAACGGTGCGGTATGCACACTGAGCCCTTGCCCCTTGTCGAAGGAGAAAAGAGTGAGGTTGCCAGCTTCATTTTTGAGGATCTGTTTGCTGACAACCCCTCCTGCGGAGTATTCTATGGCGTGGATGGGCGAAAAGACCGCCCCCTTGAATAGTAATTTGTCCATATTGCTTGTTTTTTAATTCGATGTAAAGCTACGGACTTGTAGATGGAATAAATGTAACATTTGTTACAGCCTCTGTCACCAATGCACGAATGTGCCGATATGGGAATCAGGGAGGTAGTTATTTCGTTATTAATAAGCTGCCGGAATAAAGCAGATACGTTCGATCAAAGCACGGATGAAAAAAAATTGAACCCAATTGGAAGATATATCTTACCGATTGGGTTCAATTATGTTTTCAAAGGTAAACTTAAGGAATCAAATAAAGATTTGGTTTATTTAGTTTTAGGTGACTACAAATATATGAAACTTTTTCTTTAAATCGACCAATAAGATCCAAAAGTTTTATTTTTACAAAGAATTGACTTCAAATCCTAATTCAAAAGCCTTTTCACAGTCTCCGAGATGGCTTTTCCATTGGTCACACCCGCCAGTTTTTTGGAAGCGACTCCCATCACCTTGCCCATGTCGGCAGGAGATTTAGCGCCCACCTCTTCGATGATCGCCTTCACTGCGGCTTCCAACTCTTCGGCAGAAAGCTGTTTGGGAAGATAAGCCTCGATCACGGCCAACTCCTCCAGCTCCTTTTCCGCCAAGTCGGGCCTGGCTTGGGTGGTGTAGATTTCGGCACTGTCGCGGCGTTGTTTCACCATCTTTTGGAGGATCGTGATCGACGCTTCGTCCGTCAAATCGCCGTGTGCAGCTTTGGAAGTTTTGGCTTCCAGCAATTCCTTCTTGATGCTTCTCAAGGCATCCAACTTCACTCTTTCTTTGGCGAGCATCGCTTTCTTGATGTCCTCGCTCACTTGGTCAAATATATCCATTTTCGCTACCAGATTTATTGATCGACCCAGAATCTTGGGCAATCACAGTGTGCAAAATTATAAAAATTTAGTCTTCAAATAAGTTTCGGGGCGATTGTTTTGTCCCCGATTGTTTCTTTTGGCGGGGATCGAAATTGGGCTCTCGCTGAAACACAGGAGAATCCTCCAACACGCCGATAATGCTGTCGTCGCTCAATTCCTCGTTCGAAAGGATATATGGCTTCGGCTTGGCAAACACCGGTTCGCTGAAAGGTTTTATCCCGTTCTTACCATAATGTTGCTCGATGAGCTGTTCGATTCGGCGTTTTTCTTCGTCTTCCAAGCGTCGGCGAGCCTCTTCGGCTTCCTCGTCTTCTTCAGTCAACAAAGCCAATTGGTCGTTCATGCCCGGAATGCTTGAAATGCCAAATCCGGTGGCAAGCAAGGTAATCTTCACTTTTTCACCCAAGTCTTCTTCGGTGGCGGTTCCCCAGATCACTTCGATTTCGGCTCCAAACTGCTGCATAAAGTCCGAGACAGCCTCCATTTCTTCCACGATCAGTGGCTTTTCGGAGCTTGCATAAATATTGTAGAGAATCTTCTTCGCGTTGAACACGTCGTTGTTGTTGAGCAACGGCGAGTGCAAGGCATCCTTCAAGGCATCTTCGATGCGGTTTTCGCCTTCGCCATAGCCGCTACTCATAATGGCCACGCCGCCGTCCTTGAGAATGGTGCGCACATCGGCAAAGTCGAGGTTGATGTGTCCGTGCACGGTAATGATTTCCGCAATCCCTTTGGCGGCCACAGCCAACGTGTCATCAGCCTTTGCAAATGCGTTCGGGATTGTAAAATCAGAGTAGATATTGATGAGCCGTTCGTTGTTGATTACCAGCAGCGCATCCACGTTAGCGGCTATTTGTTCAACTCCCTTCAAGGCCTGGATAATCTTTTTCCGTCCTTCAAATACAAAGGGAATAGTCACGATGCCGACAGTGAGTATCCCCATCGACTTGGCGATGCCAGCCACCACGGGGGCTGCACCTGTGCCGGTTCCACCTCCCATACCGGCAGTGATGAACACCATTTTGGTGCCGTCGCCCAATAATTTCTTGATGTCGTCCGAACTTTCTTCGGCGGCAGCCCTCGCCACATCCGGACGGTTTCCCGCCCCGAGGCCTTCCGTGGTTGTCCGGCCCAACTGAACGCGGCAAGCGATCGGAGAAGCGCCCAATGCCTGGTTATCAGTGTTGCACAAGGCAAACGACACATCGTGTATTCCTTCGTTGAACATGTGGTTGACGGCATTGCCGCCACCTCCTCCCACACCAATCACTTTGATAATTGTCTGTGTTGCTTTTGGGAATTGAAAATCTAATATATCGTCATTC
>MKRS01000768.1 GCA_001897035.1 Bacteroidales bacterium 45-6 | reverse complement strand
CATTCGATGGAGTTCGGATGGTCGAAATTAAGTTTAAGCCTCTCTTCTATCGGAAGGTGAGAACTGTCGCGGTAATATGCGTCTTGTGGCAAGATCGCTACATCCTCACACGGAATTCGGCGAAGAACGCTCTCCACCAGGGTTGTTTTTCCCGAACCGGAACCACCGGCAATACCTATTACATACATATATGATACATTTTTCAACAAAGATAAGGGTATGAGGGGTTACAAATGAAATGAAATGAATAAAAATACGATTTTGAAAATAACGTCAAAAAAACTAACTTTGAGAAATTTTCATCCGGGCGGACTTCGCTTACCCGCAAATTCCGTCTGCAGGCAAATCGGCAAACAAAAGAATTTACAACTATATGTTTCCCAAAGACGATTATACAGAAAATACTGAAGACTTTGAACGTGAAAACGAAAGTGACGGCGACCTGAAAGACGGGCTCTCTGAAGAGGAGAACCCCTCCGGGCATTCCGACTACAAAGTGCCATTGAGGGAAGGGGATACACAGACCCATCTTTCGGGCATGTTTCAGGACTGGTTTTTGGATTATGCTTCCTATGTGATTCTCGAACGTGCTGTTCCCCACATCATTGACGGGTTGAAGCCCGTTCAGCGGCGTATCTTGCACTCCATGAAGCGGATGGACGACGGCCGATACAACAAAGTGGCGAACATCATCGGACACACGATGCAGTTTCACCCCCACGGGGATGCTTCCATTGGGGATGCTTTGGTGCAACTCGGGCAAAAGGACTTGCTTGTCGATTGCCAGGGAAACTGGGGAAATGTACTCACCGGCGACGGTGCGGCGGCTCCCCGTTACATCGAGGCACGCTTGTCCAAATTTGCGCTGGAAGTGCTTTTCAACCCCAAAACCACGGACTGGAAATTGTCCTATGACGGACGGAACAAGGAGCCGGTGGCTCTTCCCGTGAAGTTTCCTTTGCTATTGGCGCAAGGAGTGGAGGGGATTGCCGTGGGATTGTCTTCGAAAATATTGCCTCACAACTTCAACGAGATATGCGATGCCAGCGTGGCTTACCTGCAAGGGGAGAGCTTCCAGTTGTATCCCGACTTCCAGACCGGTGGTTACATCGATGTGGACAAATACAACGATGGGGAACGTGGCGGGTCGGTGAAAGTTAGGGCCAAAATTTCAAAATTAGATAACAAGACGCTCGTCATTACCGATGTGCCTTTTGGTCGCACCACCTCGTCGTTGGTGGACTCCATTCTAAAGGCCAACGACAAAGGCAAGATCAAGATCCGCAAAGTGGATGACATCACCGCCAAAAACGTGGAGATCCATGTCCATTTGGCAGCCGGAGTTTCGTCCGATAAGACAATCGATGCTCTTTATGCCTTCACCGATTGCGAGATAAGTATTTCGCCCAACTGCTGTGTGATCGAGGAAAACAAACCCCGGTTTACCAATGTCAGCGAAGTGCTGCGCCACACCACCGACAATTCGATGGCTTTGTTGAAGCTGGAGCTGGAGATCGAAAGAAGGGAACTGCTTGAAAATTTAATGTTTGCCTCGTTGGAAAAAATATTTATCGAGGAACGGATATACAAGGACAAGGAATTTGAAAATGCCAAAAGCATGGACGAGGCTTTGGCGCATATCGACAAGCGTTTGGATTCCTTCAAGGAGCTCTTTATCCGCGAAATCACCCGCGACGATTTGTTGAAATTGATGGAAATCCGCATGGCAAGGATTCTGAAGTTCAATTCGGACAAGGCGGAGGAGCTGATTGCCAAGATCAAGGAACAGGTGAAGGAGATAGACCACAACCTGCTGCATCTTGTTGATTTCACGATCTCCTGGTTTGTGATGCTGAAGGAAAAGTACGGGAAAAGTTTTCCCCGTTGCACCGAGATCCGTAATTTTGATACCATCGAGGCCACCAAAGTGGTGGAAGCCAACGAAAAACTGTATATCAACCGCGAGGAAGGATTTATCGGCACTTCGCTCAAGAAGGACGAGTTTGTGGCCAACTGCTCCGACATAGACGACATCATTATTTTCTACAAGGACGGAAAGTTCAAGGTGGTGAAGGTGTCGGAGAAGATGTTTGTCGGTAAAAACATCCTCCATCTCGATGTCTTCAAGCGGAACGACAAACGGACAATTTACAATGTGATCTACCGTCATGGTAAAAACGGGCCGCATTTCATCAAGCGTTTTTCCGTGATCGGCATCACCCGTGACAAGGAATACGATCTCACGCAGGGAGAATCCGGGACGAAGGTGGTTTATTTCACTGCCAATCCCAATGGCGAGGCCGAAACGGTGAAAGTGATTCTGAAGCCGAAGCCCCGTCAGAAGATATTGAGTTTCGAAAAAGATTTCACCGATATTGTTATCAAAGGCCGCCAATCGATGGGAAATATCCTCACCAAAGCGGAGGTGCATAAAATCACCTTGAAGCAAAAAGGCGGGTCCACCTTGGGCGGGCGGAAAGTGTGGTTCGATCCGGATGTGTTGAGGCTCAACTACGACGGCCGCGGCAACTACCTGGGCGAGTTCCAGAGCGACGACCAAATACTTGTGGTGGGCAAGTCGGGAGAATTCTATACTTCCAATTTCGATTTGACAAACCACTACGACAAGGATATTCTCCGCATCGAGAAATTCGATGGGAACAAGGTGTGGACATGTGCGCTTTACGATGCCGACCAGAAATTTTTCTACCTGAAACGCTTCCAGTTGGAGCCATCGGCCAAGAAACAAAGCTTCCTCGGCGAAAACCCGAATTCCAAGTTGATATTGCTCACCGATACGGTCTATCCTCGCATTTCGGTGCGCTTTGGCGGTGCCGACAACTACCGCGAAGCCTTGGACCTGGATGCAGAAGAATTTATTGGAGTGAAAAGCTTCAAGGCCAAAGGCAAGCGCTTATCGACCTTCCAAGTGGAAGCCATCGCCGAATTGGAGCCGTTGCGTCTCCCCGAACCGGAAGAGGTGGTGGAAGAAGAAATGGAAGCGGAAGTGGAGGATGTTCCTGAAAATTTCAAATCGGATAATGAATTGCTTGACGACATAGTTGGCCAGCATCGCATTGACTTTGAATGATACAATAGAAAAAAGTTCTTGGATGAGAAAGAAAATGGCGTGGATGTTGGCGTGGCTTTGCAGTGGTATGGCTTGGGCACAGAGCGATACCGTTTTGTTGGCAAAACCCCTTTGGGCTGTCAACAAGGCCACCTCCATCGGGTATGGATCTGCCAGTGTCTATGACAGCTATCTATCGCCGTTGGAATACAACGGTAATTCGTATTCCTTTCTTCACGAACGGGTTAGCCGGACTCATCTTTTGAATGACAGGCTGGTCAAGCAACAATTGTTCGGCCTCAACTTGACGAGTACGGAAAATCCGGCGAAAAATGCGACAACCTATTCGGCTATCGCTGAATACCGCCTCGGCGCCCACTATCCTGTGTGGCAACGGGGAAATTTTCGCTTCCGTGCGGGTGGAGTTTGGAATCTTGGAGGAGGTGTTGTTTACAACCAGCGGAACTCCAATAATCCGGCTTCGGCAAAGGCTTATACGAATTTGAATGTTTCCGTGCAGTCGTTTTTCCGGTGGAAAAGCCTGCTGTTGCGCTGGCAGTTGGATACGCCTGTTGTCGGTGTGTTTTTCACTCCCGAATACGGTGAATCTTATTATGAAGTTTCGTTGGGCAATTATCCCAATGCCGTGCATTTCGCCTCGATACACAACCAGCGGGCCTTGTTGAGCTATTTTTCCGCCGATTTCCCTGTCAGCAACTGGACTATCCGTCTTGGCCTGCAAAGTTCGCTCTATCAGACACGGGCCAATAGCCTTGTGTCGCATCTCTACACCCATAATATCCTGATTGGCTTGGTCAGTGAATCGCTCAACCTGAGTGGCAAAAGATTGAAAAAGACCAAAATTTTCAAAAGCGCCTTGGATGAATAACCAAGCTTGAATGAATAAAAAAATAGAAGTTAACGAATAAACGACGAGCATACCTTTCATTTTATGTCAATCATTAAACCGTTTAAAGGGCTTCGGCCTCCCAAGGAAATTGTGGCTGAAGTCTCTTCACGCCCTTACGATGTGTTGAGTTCGGAAGAGGCGCGTAGGGAAGCCGAAGGGAATCCCAAGTCGCTCTACCACATCATCAAACCTGAAATAGACTTTGATCCGTCGGTGGATGAGCACGATGAGCGTGTTTATCGGCGAGCTGTTGAAAACTTTGAGCTGTTTCAGCAACAAGGTTGGTTGGCGCAGGATGCCAAGGAGATGTATTACCTCTATGCTCAGACCATGGACGACCGCACGCAATACGGTTGGGTGGTGTGCGCACATCTGGACGATTATTTTTCGGGTCGCATCAAGAAACACGAACTGACCCGGAAAGACAAGGAAGAAGACAGGATGAAGCACGTTCGCGAGAGTAATGCGAACATGGAGCCGGTGTTTTTTTCCTTTCCGCATCATGCGGACTTGGAGAAAATGGCCAGATCGGTTGCGGATCGTCCTCAGGAATACGATTTTGTATCGAAAGATGGCATCCGCCACCAATTGTGGCTGGTGGAGGACGAGGAAGAGATCCGGCAGATCACGCAATTTTTTTCTCAAATTC
>MKRS01000767.1 GCA_001897035.1 Bacteroidales bacterium 45-6 | reverse complement strand
CACACGCACCGTTCTGAACGGTTCTCGTTTGGGCAAGGATTATTCCGCCAATGTATTCAACGATTTGTACGGTGGAAATCATCAGCAGGTACAAGAGCTAATCCAAGATACCCGACTTTCCGACATTTATAAGAACACAGAGAAACCAACTACACAGTATGACACTTCGGATAGTGTAACTGGCGGGCTTTTCTCAATTCTCGCTCCCGAACCGGAAAACCACCCGAAAGAAGAAATGCCATTGCCACGCCGAAAGAAAAAGAAAAAACGGAGGTATGGTAGGCAGATGTAAGGGTAATCCTGAATACGAGAAGGGTTAAAACTGTCTAACTAAATTTAATTCCTTATCTGTTGCATACCAAATAAAATTATTTCTTTTAATAGATTTATTAGATAATATGTCTGTTAGATTTGAAATAAAGAAAGGGAATGCGAGATCTTCAATGTTATATAAAGAATGCGGAAGTGCTTCGTCTTCCCACAGTTTTATAAACCAATCTTTATTTAGAGCTACGTGATTTACAGCAAACTTTTTAAAATTGTCGTCACCTAAAAACTGTTGATTACCTGCTAAATAGGTAGATGTGAAATTATCAATATTAAACCTATTATATCCTTCATATGAAAATATACCATTGAAAAACGGTTGTTTTTTGTCTTTTTTCCCTGAAAAAATAAATTTTCCATTCTCATTGGCTTGCCTTACTATTTCTGACAGTTGTTGATTTTGCAGGTTCGCTTTGATTTCGATTATACCTCTTACTGCATCAGGGGTTACGATGACAAAATCGCCCTCTTTGAAAAGTATAGGGCTGTCATTGTCATATATGAGTAAATCTATTTGTCGCGAAGATAAATGCTCTCCACGAGTCCTTGTTTGTTTTATCACGAATCCAGTTCCTATTGTGTATTTTTCTGGCAAGAAGCGTCTGATTATGTTCTTTAATACCGCTTCCTTATATCTTCCTTCTTCTCCCCAATGCGTAATCAAACTTCGCACCTTATTTGTTAAAGCGAGCAGTTCTTTCGTGGTTGTTTTGTGATAATCTAATAAACTCATAATCTATATTTTATAAATTTCTTGCCTCCGTTTAAAAGCCTGCCTTCCTCCTTCGAGAATTTCACAGCATAGCTTTCTTGTTTTTTCATTATCAATAGAACCTCTTTCCATAATCATAGATTTAATACTCGTACTTTTTAGCGGTATAATTAATTCAGCATCGCCAAGAACAGCGATGTTTGGATTATGAGTTACTATAATGACTTGTCTGGATTCTTTGATTTTGCGGAGGTTTGCAACAATGGATTTGTATATAAATTCGCTATCCAAATTATCCTCTGGTTGGTCAATCAATAAAGGAACTTTACTTTTTGATTGCAATAATATTGCTAATAATATTGATTGTTGTTGTCCAAGAGAAAGTTGATTCAATGGTCGATTTATAGTTTTCTGTGTACCATCTGCATCTGTTACTGTTTTTGAAACAATGATACTTGGTTTATCATCAAACATTAGCGAATCAAAATCTTCGTAATTGTAGTTTTCTATAGCCTTTGATAATAAGGAGTTGATTTCATCATCAGAATACACTCTTCCATCTTCACCTACAATATTTTTCATAAAATCAAGATTCCTCTTTCTCACAGAATTAGCAAATTCAATAGGAGTAATATTTTCCACAAACAACTCCGATTTCCTAAGTAATCTCCATTGGGACAGCCCTCTAATTGCACTTTCAAAAGCTGGCGAATATTTACCTTGTTTATATTTTACAGAGACGAAAAAGTTATCGACACTATTTTTTAAATTTCCATTTATAGTTCGTGCAAATTCAAGATGAATGTAGTATATTTTGTTTTTTACTTCAATCCGATTGGTTGTCAAATCTTCTCTTTCCTTAACAAGCGTTTTTAGCTCAACTTCTTTTTGCTGTAACAGTTTGAGCCTTGTTTGATATGTAACTACATCTTTTGTTATCTGATTTATCTTTCCTAAATCGAATGGTATTCCTTTGTCTTCAAGTTCTTTCTTCTTAACATCAATCTTGTCTTGTATTTCTTTTTCTTTACCTGCCCATTCTTTTAATTGAACATTCAAATCGTCAATATTTTGTGTTAGTTCAGTATTTAGTTCCGAATGTTTTGAAGCCACGATATTTCCAAACTTACGGACGATTTCTTTTACTTGGACGAAATTATCTTTCCCCACCTTTATTTCATCACCGTCTATAGCTTCAAAATTATCAAATATAGTTTTATCGGATAGGATTTCTTTATATCTTGAAACTAATGCTTTTAAATCTGTTATAATACTACTTCTAATTTCTCTTTCTCTGATTAATGCTAAATGAAAATTTACCAATTCACTTGCCTTGTCTTGTTGGAGTTGCCTTAATTTCCCTTCAAGACTATTTTTCATTTTTGTTACTTCCGGTATTTGAGAAACATCTATTCTGATTGCCCTCAATTTACTTTGATTGTCATTTAGCTTCTCTCTCAATATTGAATCCTCTGAATTTAAGTTCTCCAAATTCAAAAATGAATTCAAAAAATCTATCAAATATTGAGGGTTCTTCTCACTAAATTGTATCGTTTTTGCAGTTTCTCCTTGTCCGTAACTTTCAATTTGTATTTTAGAAATATCGTCCGAGCTTGTTACATTAATAGCAGTTGCATTTTTTTCTCTTGAAAAAACAAACACCTGACCTGCTTCATCTTCGTATTGCAAATATATTTTTTCTGGCCAGACTTCACTATCAACCACATTTAAATCAGATTTATTTCCTGAACTTTCTCTAAGCGATTCTAACATGGTTGATTTGCCCGCACCACGACCACCGATTATACAGGTCAAATTATTGCTGAAATGAATAGTTTGATTATCAAGTAGCCCTCCTTCAATATGCATACCTATGAAGCGTGGAAGCTTTTCTGGAATTAAATTTTCTATTCTAATTCGAGAGTTACTGCTTAGTAATGCGATTCTGAAGGCATTAAAATCAAACGAATCTAACTTTATTCGAGTTAATTTATTTTCGCCACTGGCATTAAATCCAAGCCTATTAAGAGAATGAGCATCAGAAGACATTAGTTTTGGCAATTCATAATTATTTTCAAGTTCTAATGCTTGTTTTCTTTCATTAATCATTTTTTTTCTTTCTGCTGCATCTTCGCTTGTATCATCATCTGTATATAAATTAGCACTATCTTTATCGCTAATTTCTAAAGCGAATAACGTATCATGTGCCAAAATTGCAGACATTTTAGGGTCAAATCTATTAATAGTTTTTTCAAAACCAGAGTCTAATTCTATATGAGCAAGAACTCCAATCCCATTGTATTGTTTTGCAAGATTCAAACATTCAACTATACCTTGAGAACATGTTTCCCGATTATCTGAAATTGTGAGTTTTCCTCTAAAGTTTTTAAGTTCTTCGTACTTTTCAAAATATAAAAGTAAATGACCTTGTAGAGTCGATACCTCAATACCGGGAATAACCAATATATCTTTACCTTCCGCATGTTTAATGGCGCGTTTTACATTTCTATCTTCATTATGGTCAGTAATAGAAATAATAGATAAACCTTTGCCTATTGCTGTATCCACAATATTTTCAGGGGTCATTGTTGAATCAGTAACATCAAATGAACCTTCTTCTCCAAAACTATGGATATGCAGGTCAGCCTTATAAAATTTTGCACCATTATTAGTTGTAGTAAAATCGACCATATGACTTTATATTGAATTTATTGATGCTGCAAATGTACAACATTATAGTCTTTTAGCCTAACGTTCATGTAGATAAACGCCACATACTGCCAAATCGAAGCCACATGCTGCCACCTTGCTTCAAACCTCTGAAATTTAGGATTTACCTCTCTAATTTCGCTTCTCAAACATTTTAATTTTATAGAAATGCAACAAGAAGATGATTTAAGAGGACTTGCCAAAGTCATGGAGTTCATGAGGGCAATCAGTATTATTTTTGTAGTGATAAACATTTATTGGTTCTGCTATTTTGCCTTGCACGAATGGGGAATCATAATCGGAGTAGTGGATAAGATACTACTGAACTTTGACCGCACAGCCGGACTGTTCGGCAACATTTTGTACACCAAATTATTTGCGGTTGTTTTCCTTGCCCTGTCATGTTTAGGTACGAAGGGCGTAAAAGAGGAAAAAATCACTTGGCCGAAAATCTATGTTTTTCTGACAATCGGTTTTATCCTGTTCTTTATGAACTGGTGGATACTCGACCTGCCATTGCCCACAGCAGCGACAACGGGTTTTTATATTCTCACAATGGCAACAGGCTATCTATTTCTTTTGGTGGGCGGATTATGGATGAGCCGTTTGCTGAAGAACAATCTTATGGACGACGTTTTCAATATGGAAAACGAATCGTTTATGCAGGAAACACGACTATTGCAGAGCGAGTATTCCGTGAATCTACCTACAAAATTTTGGTATAAGAAAAAAGAATGGAAAGGTTGGATAAATGTAGTAAACCCATTCCGTGCCAGTATCGTATTAGGTACTCCGGGCAGTGGTAAATCATACGCAGTTGTTAATCAGTATATAAAACAACAGATTGAGAAAGGGTTCTCAATGTACGTGTATGGTGCGCCAGTCAAGGTAGTATAATAATCGTCCCTTTGGCAAGGATTAGGCAAGTGTTCTTTGAAAATGACCTATCATCACCGGCTCATCTGTTCA
>MKRS01000766.1 GCA_001897035.1 Bacteroidales bacterium 45-6 | reverse complement strand
ACAAATCAATCAGAATAAATTAGAATGTAAGACCTATGAAACTATTTATTTCCATTGCTGTTGCCGGTTGTTTGCTGATGTTGGGAGGAGAACCTTGCCTTGCCAAAGAAAAGAAAGCCACTACTTTGAGGGAGGCCTTCAAAGGCAAGTTCTATATTGGCACTGCACTCAACCGGGCTCAATACATGGGCTACGACACGAAAGCCGACGAAGTGGTGAAGAAGCAGTTTAGCGCCATTGTTGCTGAAAACTGCATGAAAAGTGAAAATCTTCAACCGCAGGAAGGCAAGTTCTTTTTTGACGAAGCCGACAAATTTGTCGCCTATGGCGAAAAGAACAAGATGTTTGTCACAGGCCACACGTTGATCTGGCATTCGCAAACTCCCCGCTGGCTTTTTGTGGACAAGGATGGGAAGGAAGTTTCGCGCGAGGTGCTGATCGAGAGAATGAGAAACCACATCCACACTGTTGTGGGACACTATAAAGGACGAATTAAAGGTTGGGACGTGGTGAATGAAGCCATCGAAGACGACGGTTCGTTCCGCAAAAGCCGGTTTTATAAAATCATTGGCGAAGATTTCATCAAGCTGGCATTCCAATTTGCGCACGAAGCCGACCCGGACGCCGAGTTATATTACAACGACTATTCGATGTATCTTCCCGGCAAGCGCGAAGGGGTGGTCCGTATGGTGAAATCCTTGCAGGCGCAAGGGGTGAAGATTGATGGAATTGGTATGCAAGGGCATGTTGGGATGGATTATCCTGCATTGGAAGATGAGGAGAACAGCATCGTCGCATTTGCAAGTTTGGGGGTGAAGGTAATGATTACGGAGCTTGACCTCAGTGCCTTGCCCGCTCCGAAAGGCAACCGGGGTGCAAACATTGCTGATGTGGCTGCTTATCAGGAACAAATCAATCCCTACAAGAAAGGCTTGCCTGCCAATGTGGAAGCTGCCTGGGAAAACCGCTACCTGGATTTCTTCAAGTTGTTTTTGAAACACAAGGACAAGATCACTCGCGTGACTCTGTGGGGCGTGAGCGACAAGGGTTCCTGGAAAAACAATTTCCCCGTAAGAGGCCGTACAGATTATCCGTTATTGTTCGACAGGGATTATAAAGCTAAGAATATTGTTTCTAAATTGATTAATTTAGCGGCACAAACCAAACAGTAAATAAAATTGCATAAGTATTCAACAATGAAAACACCTAAATATTTAGTTCCCAACGATTATATGGCCGATCCGGCCGTGCATGTGTTTAACGGGCGGTTGTACATTTACCCTTCCCATGACTGGGAAAGTGGAATCGAGGAAAATGACAACGGCGATCATTTCGACATGAAGGATTACCATGTTTTTTCGACCGATGACATTGAAAACGGCGAAATCACCGACCACGGCGTAGTGCTGGAGGTAAAGAACATACCTTGGGCGGGGCGGCAACTTTGGGATTGCGACGTTGCTTGCAAGGATGGCAAGTACTACCTTTATTTCCCGTTGAAAGACAAGAACGACATTTTCCGTATCGGAGTTGCTATCAGCGACAAGCCCGAAGGCCCGTTCATTCCGCAGGAAAACCCGATCAAGGGAAGTTACAGTATCGACCCGGCAATCTTCGACGACGGCGACGGCAATTATTACATGTATTTCGGCGGATTGTGGGGTGGGCAATTGCAACGCTACCGCAATAACAAAGCCTTGGAATGTGCCGCTTTACCCGAAGGGGATGAACTGGCTCTCCCTTCCAAAATCGTGAAATTGAGCGGCGACATGCTGGAGTTTGCCGAAGAACCGAGAGACATTCTCGTCCTCGATGAAAACGGGAATCGCCTGAAAGCGGGCGACACCGAACGGCGTTTCTTTGAAGCATCGTGGGTGCATAAATACAACGGTAAATATTATTTTTCTTACTCCACGGGCGATTCGCACCTCTTGTGCTATGCCATCGGAGACAATCCTTACGGGCCGTTCACCTATCAAGGTACGATTCTGACACCAGTAGTTGGCTGGACAACTCACCACGCAATAGCCGAATTCAAGGGTAAATGGTATTTGTTCCACCACGATTGCGTGCCA
Source organism: Bacteroidales bacterium 45-6 (assembly GCA_001897035.1). Classification (GTDB taxonomy): domain Bacteria; phylum Bacteroidota; class Bacteroidia; order Bacteroidales; family Dysgonomonadaceae; genus UBA1309. Next base: position 2,660 of record MKRS01000766.1, on the reverse strand, counting down.
TCGGGCGGAAGAACCTGGCTGCGTAGCCTCAAAGTGGTGGAATTGGAATACGACGAAAATGGGAAGATAAAAACAATCGAAGGGGGCGGACAATAGTGCGAAATATAGGGCGAAGGCGACAGCCTCCTCGTTTTATAATTACAATTTACGAAAAGATGAAGATTAAAATGAAGGCGGTATGCGCCATTGGAATATTCCTGGCGTTATTCTTTTTGCCGGATTCTTTGGGTGCGAAATTGGGCAGTGTGTCCAAAATATGGACAGGCACTTGGGCTACTGCCCCACAATTGGTGGAACCCAACAACATGCCTCCTGCTCCGGGTTTGGCTGGCAACACTTTTCGCCAGATAGTCCGTGTGTCTATCGGTGGCGAGGTGGTGAGGTTGCGCTTCACGAATCTATTCAGCAAAGACTCTACGGTTATCAAATCGGTGACAATTGCCGAAGCGAAGGACGGAAGCCATGTCGATGCAAAGACTTTGAAAGAATTGAAATTCAATAAAAGGCACGGTGTGGCGATGAAACCCGGCGAAGATGCGTTGTCCGACCCGCTGACATTCAAGCTAAAACCGGGTTCGCGACTGGCCATCACGATTGCTTTTGGAAAAGTCTCGCAAACCCTTACCGGGCATCCGGCATCGCGTACCACTTCCTACATTCTTCCGGGTGAAAAGGCGGCTTCGGCAGATTTTTCCGGGGCTTTTCCCACCGACCATTGGTACGTCATAAACAGGATAGAGGTGCAAACGACACCCAAAGCGGCTGCTGTAGCTGTTCTCGGAAATTCCATTACTGACGGTCGCGGTTCGGGCACCAACAAGCAGAACCGCTGGCCCGATGTGCTGTCGCAAAGGTTGCTCGACAACAAGGCTACCAGCAACATCGGGGTTCTCAACCTTGGAATTGGTGGCAACTGCGTCGTTCGCGGCGGACTTGGACCCACAGCTCTCAACCGTTTTGACCGGGATATTCTATCGCAAAACAATGTGAAATGGCTGATTATCTCCATCGGGGTCAACGATATTGGCGGCATCCGAACGGCGGAAGATGCTCCTAAATTGGTAGAAGATTTGATTAATGCCTACAACCAATTGATCGACAAGGCTCATGCCAAGGGCATGAAAGTGTATGGCGCAACGATAATGCCTTTTGCCAAATCGTTCTACGACAAGGATTTCCGTTTGCAAGCCAGAGAAAAGGTGAATGAGTGGATTCGAACCAGCGGACGGTACGATGCCGTCATTGATTTCGATCTGCTGATGCACCAGCCGGACGATCCAAAAACCATTTTGCCGGATATGCACGACAACGATTTCTTGCATCCCAACCAAGCTGGATACAAGAAGATGGGGGAAGCGGTGGATCTGAATTTGTTTAGATGAAAATAGCCCAAAAATAGAAAACTGAAATACCAAACCATGAAAGGCATGACCATGTTTACCCGAAACTCATTCTCAAAGTTACTCTTTTCCATTGCCATTCTTTTGATACCGCTCAAGAGTTGGAGTCAGCAGTTGCCCTATCAAGATGCGAAGCTGAGTGCCGACCAGAGAGCCAAAGATTTGCTGTCGCGGTTGACCCTCGAAGAAAAAGCATCCCTCATGCAAAACAATTCTCCAGCCATTCCCCGTCTGGGAATCAAGGCGTATGAATGGTGGAACGAAGCGTTGCACGGAGTGGGTCGCTCGGGTTTGGCTACTGTTTTTCCTCAAGCCATAGGAATGGCTGCTTCTTTCGACGACGCATTGCTGTTTGATGTGTTCACGGCTGTGTCGGACGAGGCGAGGGCCAAGTCCAACAAGTATAGCGAGCAGGGAGGCCTCAAGCGTTACCAAGGCTTGACTTTTTGGACTCCCAATGTAAATATCTTCCGTGATCCCCGTTGGGGACGCGGCCAGGAGACTTACGGCGAAGATCCCTACCTGACTGCTAAAATGGGAGTTGCCGTGGTGAAAGGTTTACAAGGCCCGGCGGAGGCCAAATACGACAAGTTGCACGCCTGCGCTAAGCATTTTGCCGTGCATTCGGGTCCCGAATGGAACCGTCACTCCTACAATGCCGAAAATATTTCGCCCCGCGATTTGTGGGAAACCTATTTGCCTGCCTTCAAGGATCTGGTGCAGAAAGCCCATGTGCAGGAGGTGATGTGTGCTTACAACCGCTTTGAAGGTCAGCCTTGCTGCGGAAGCAACCGTTTGCTGACGCAAATCCTGAGGGATGAATGGAAATACGATGGGCTTGTGGTGTCCGATTGCTGGGCCATTTCCGATTTCTACCGGAAAGAGGCTCACGAGACACAGCCCGATGCCACACACGCTTCGGCCGATGCCGTGATGAGCGGAACTGACCTGGAGTGTGGTGTTGACTTTGCCAATTTGCCCGATGCCGTGCGCAAGGGTTTGATCGACGAAAAACGGGTGGATGCTTCGCTGCTTCGTTTGTTGAAAGCCCGTTTCGAATTGGGCGAAATGAACCAGGAAACAGTTTGGGACATTCCTTATTCGGTGGTAAATAGCGCCGAACACCAACAACTGGCATTGCGGATGGCGCAGGAAAGTTTGGTGTTGCTCCAGAACAAGAACAAGGCTTTGCCGTTGAACAAAGCGCAAAAGATTGCCGTGATGGGACCCAATGCCAACGACTCGGTGATGCAGTGGGGG
>MKRS01000765.1 GCA_001897035.1 Bacteroidales bacterium 45-6 | reverse complement strand
AAAAACAAACTTGTTTTCTAGAAGGAACAAAAACAATTGCGGGTGAAAGCTTTGATGACATATTTCGAAAATCGGAACGGATCCTGATTGTCGTGGGGCAATTGTTTCCTTCACCGGAACTGAATGAAACCTTGGAGTCCCTTGCCAAGGAGAAGCATTGCGTGGTGCTGGCCGAGCATCTCTCCAACTTGCATTCTTCGGCATTTATGAACAATTTCGACACTTTGCTGGGTGCGAGGAGGGAGGAGAACGAGACTCTTGCTCCCGAGCTGCTCATCACGTTCGGAGGACATGTTGTTTCAAAACGGCTTAAGCATTTCCTTCGTAAAAACCGTCCGCAGCATCATTTCCATATTTCGGAAAATCAGCAGGTAGTGGATCTGTACCAATCGCTTACGCATTTGCTGGAAGTGGATGCCCTTCCGTTTCTCCGTTCGCTTCTGTCCGATGAGGCTTTCCAGGGAAGCGATGCCTTTTCATCGAATTGGCAAATGTTATCTCGGGAAATCGCAGAACCATCTTTCGGTCTGTCTTTCTCGGATATTTCCGTTATGGGGAAATTTTTGGACAGTTTGCCACAAAAGACGGCCCTTCATTTAGCGAATAGTTCCGTGGTCCGCAATGCCCAATATTTCAAGATCGATTCGTCCATCCCGGTCTATTGCAACCGAGGCACAAACGGCATCGAAAGCTCCTTGCCATCAGCCATCGGCTACGCTTCAGTGAGCAATGAGTTGACGTTTCTCGCCATCGGCGACCTGAGCTTTTTCTACGCCGTGGGTGCGTTGTGGAATATTGGAAATTTAAAAAACCTTCGTATATTGCTTATCAATAATCGGGGAGGGGCTATTTTCCATCTTCTGCCTGGAATGAGCAAGAGTGAAGCTTTGCCTCAATATATTGCTGCCGGACACCATGCCGATGCCCGACTTTGGGCTGAAGCAGCCGGGTTATCTTATCTGAGTGCGAAGAATGCAGACGAGTTGAATCGCGCGTTGCCGCAATTTGTATCCGCGGAATCAGGCAAACCGCTTGTGTTGGAAGTGTTCACCGAAATTGAATTGAACAAGCAGGCATCCACAGCTATTATGCACAATTCAAGAAGTAATAAATAAACTGTTATTCATAATAAAAACACTTTACTGAATGGGAAAATTCTCTAAAGCATTTTGGGTTGCCAATTCTGTGGAACTCCTGGAACGATTGGCATATTATGCCGTTTTCATCGTCATCACGCTCTATCTATCCAACATTCTCGGCTTTTCCGATGGCGAAGCGGGTATCATTGCAGGAACATTCTCGGCTTTGCTTTATCTTCTGCCAACTTTTGTGGGTGCCTATGCCGATAAAATAGGTTTCCGCAAATCGATTATCATTGCTTTTTCGTTGTTAACAGTGGGTTATGCCAGCCTTGGGGTGCTGCCTACGTTTTTAGCCAGTGCGGGCTACGTGCAATACGGGACAGGTGAAGGAAAAGGTGTTTTCTCCGGATTTTTTCACGACACATTCAATGTCGTATTTGGTTCGGAAACCACCTATACAGGTCTAGCTGCCAGTGTAGAACGATGGGTGATTGTGCCGGTGCTGATATTGATAGTCGTTGGAGGGGCCTTTATCAAGGCGGTTATTTCGGGAACAGTAGCCAAAGAAACTAACTCTCAAACCCGTGCCAGAGGATATGCCATTTTCTACATGATGGTGAACATCGGAGCCTTTACCGGGAAAACAGTTGTGGATCCGCTACGAAAAAGCCTCGGAGATTTGGGTTTGGTGTACCTCAATTATTTTTCCGCATCGATGACACTTCTGGCTTTAATCACGGTATTTTTCCTATACAAGTCAACACAAACTGCAGGACAAGGGAAATCTTTTGACGAGATATGGAGTGCATTGATAAAGCTTTGTAAAAATGGGCGTTTGGTGGTGTTGATACTGATTGTGACTGGATTTTGGGTAGTGCAACAACAATTGTATGCATCAATGCCTAAATACGTTATTCGGATGGTTGGGGCCGATGCCTCTCCCGGTTGGATTGCAAACGTCAACCCTTTAGTCGTTTTCATTTTTGTGAATGTGGTCACTTCCATTATGGCCAAGCGGAAAGCTCTTGCTTCGATGGCAATCGGGATGTTTATCATTCCGTTTTCAGCCTTGATTATGGCCGGAGGCAACCTGATTGGTAAAGACTTGGTGCTGGGACTTCATCCGATTACCTTTATGATGATTCTCGGGATTGTCTTTCAGGCTTTGGCCGAATGTTTTATTTCACCGCGTTTCCTGGAATATTTTTCCATGCAGTCGCCCAAAGGAGAAGAAGGGCTTTATCTTGGATTTAGCCACCTGCACTCTTTCTTTTCTTCGCTCATCGCATTTATTTCTGCAGGCTTCTTGCTGGAGAAATTTTGTCCAGATCCCAAATCGCTCCCTCCTGGAACAGATTACGCAGCAGCTACTGCCAATGCGCACTATTTGTGGCTGGTTTTCTTTGCGGTAGGTGTGATTTCAGCCATTGCCTTGCTCATTTATGGCAAAGTGGTGAATAACATCGATAAGAAAAAAGCCGAAACATTGGCTTGACATGCTTGCCCTGGATATCGTGTTTCCTGACAGCTATAAGTTATCAGCTAATGACTATCAGCCATTAGCTGATAACTGGGCACAATATTTTTCACTACAAATTTGCATATTCTTTGTTTAGAACTTACTTTTGACAACTTAAAACGAATTAAATCCGACAAGATAAAAATGACGACAAAAAATCTGATACGCTTCTCGCTCCTACTATCCCTTGCCATCGGTTTCACTGCCTGCAAAAAGGGAAAATCGCATTTCATCGTGAAAGGTAAAATCGAAGGAGCAGCAGACTCCACGCTCTACCTCTACAAACGGGGAATCACCGGTGCCGATTTGGTGGATTCGGCTAAAATTGGCAAAAATGCAACCTTCGAAATCAAAACAGAGTCGCCGCAATATCCCGACCTCTATGTGCTGGCTTTGGGCAAGCAGATGGTCAACTTAGCTGTTGATTCCATCGAAACTATCGAACTGAGCGGAAAATACAAGGATTTTGCTACCGGATACGAGCTGAAAGGTTCGGCCCAGTCAGACCTGATCCGAAAATTGTATTTGAAACAACTGGAGGTGGGCAAAACCTTGACGCAACTGAAATCGCAATTGGACAAAAAAGAACTCGCCGACTCCGCCTACCAAACCCGTGCAAGGCAAAGCACAGCCGCCTACCGGGAAATGGCAAAGAACATAATCCTCAATAATTTGAGGGATTTGTCGGCATACTACGCGCTGTTCCAGCAAATTGACGGATATACGGTATTCGACCCCTTGGTGAAAGAAGATTCCCGCTATTATGCAGCCGTGGCCACCGCTTGGGACACCTATCATCCGAAATCGCCCCGTGCCGAACACTTGAAAAGCTATACCCTCAACACCCTTGCCCGTCGACGTGCCTTGGAAGGAAAAGCGCCAAACATCATGGACAAGGCCACCGCTGTGGATCCAAGCGAATTCTACAACATCTCCCTGCCGGGGCTTGATGAGCGGAACATTGCGCTCAAGTCGTTGCGAGGCAAAACGGTTCTCCTCGACTTCACCGTTTATCAGGATGAGAATGCACCAGCACACAATGTTGCCTTAAACAAGGCCTATCAAAAATTTAAAGATTCTGGGTTCACGATCTACCAAGTCTCTTTCGGCACCCCGATCCATCTTTGGCGCACCTCAGCAAGCAATCTTCCGTGGGTGTGCGTAAGAGAAGACAATACCAACTCCGATTTGACCACCCGCTTCAATATCCAGTCGTTGCCAGCTATGTTCCTCATCAACAAACAAGGGGAGATTGTGAAACGTATTGAGAACAAAGATAATATAAGCGAAGAAGTGGCGAAAGTGCTATAAAACACATCCGATAATTTGTTCCATTTGAAATTATAGGCTATCTTTGTGTAGAACAAAATAAAAGAAAAGGAGTTCTGGTCAATATGGCAAGAATTCTTTTTCTTTTTGTTTCAAAAAAGAGTATTATTAATCGTATTATAATTGATTTGACCTATGGCCGTAAATTATATGACTGAAGATGGGTTCAGGAGACTTAGGGAAGAACTTGCTGTTCTTGAAACGGTGGAAAGACCCGCTATCTCCCGGCAAATTGCTGAAGCACGCGACAAGGGCGACTTGTCCGAAAATGCTGAATACGATGCAGCAAAGGAGGCCCAGGGGATGCTGGAAGCAAAAATCGCAACCATCAAAAACACATTGGCGAATGCCAGACTAATCAACGAGGAATCCATCGGCACAGAGTTCGTGCAGATCTTGAATAAAGTCACTATCCGGAATGTGAAGAACAAGCAGGAAATGACTTACACACTGGTTGCCGACAGCGAAGCCAACCTCAAGGAGAATAAAATAGCGATCGGAACTCCCATCGCCCAAGGGCTCTTGGGCAAGAAAGTGGGCGACATTGCCGAAATCAAGGTTCCCTCGGGCATGATGAGCTTCGAAATCGTGAAAATATCCATCTAATTTGCTAATTCGCAAATAAAAATTGGCACCTACATGTCGAGTATATTTTCAAAAATAATAGCGGGAGATATTCCGTCCTACAAGATTGCAGAAGACGATCGGTACTATGCCTTTCTGGATATATTTCCGATGAAGAAAGGGCATACCTTGGTTGTCCCCAAGCAGGAGATCGACTATCTTTTTGATGTGGACGACGACACCCTCTCGGGGATGGCT
>MKRS01000764.1 GCA_001897035.1 Bacteroidales bacterium 45-6 | reverse complement strand
TGGTAGGCACTTCTTCTTTTGTAGTGAAAGATAAAAAAATGCTCCATCGCCTGGAGCTGCCGGAGAAAATTGACAACGATGACAGGGAAACAATCTTAAAAGTAACAGATAACTATCTTATCTCCGCTCAACTGCAATCAACTACTAAAAAACTAAAGCAAAAAGCTTAGTGGCTAAAATATAAAAGCCCGGAGTTGTGCCGGGCTTCCTGTATCAGAATATACTATCTGGTAAATTAAATTTTAAACTATCTGGGATTTTCTTAGGTAAAGCAATAAAAGGATATGCACCAAAAGTTTTATAAGTAGTAAGCATGCCGGCACTATCCTTAACAACCCAAATTACGTAGTCATTCTTTTCTAATATCTTTTGAGGAACAGATTCCTTTCTCACCTTGTCGTCGCATGTATTCTGAAAATAATGCTCTACACCTGAATACACTTTAAACTCAATATTGGAAGTCCGTACCTTATTGACGGGGTACTGATTATTTAACCGATCTTCTTCTTTTGTAAGAGGTTCATTCCCTGTGTATAAAATTAAATCATAATCGTGCGGGGAAGTTTTGTCAATATATATTCCATACTCGGCATTGTTTTGTCCATTAACCATTACAAAAGAATCTAACAGCGATTTTATATTAGCGCGGGGTTCTATGACATTGCAAACGGGAACTTCTGATGTTTGTTTACAAGAGTTAAAAAAAATAACTAAGACGAAAAAAATAAATTCCCTTTTCATTTTCTTAATAGTTGTATTATGTTATCCTTATTCTGTTTTACAAATTGTTTGAGATTTACAGAATTAGATAAATTCCCCACCCAGGCGCAAGCGTCTCGCCACAAGTGTTCGAAACCTTTCAAGCAGAATTAAAGAGATGTGGAGCATTGTCGGAGTTTCCCCCGCAAAGCTGATAAAATAAAGCTTATCATTATCGCCAAACTTATATTTACGACTCATGATTAAATGTAAAAACTATTGACCAGCCTCTGAAATTAATTACA
>MKRS01000763.1 GCA_001897035.1 Bacteroidales bacterium 45-6 | reverse complement strand
GGAACTCTTCTTCGGGCGTCCTCCTTTCTTCTTATCTTGATTGTCCTGATCCAATTTCAATTCAAACTTTAATTGTCATTTCTTAAAAATTGCCGACCAACGGGAGCAATTTTCCCTTTCCCGATTAGGGAAAGCGAGGGTTTTCATTGCATGAAAACATAACCTCGCTCCCCTAAAACGAACATACCTGTTCCTTTTAGAAGTAAGTCGTCAATACTATACAGACTTACTTTACAATTGATAGAAGCTAAATATTACAGCTTCTTCCATAATTCAACATCCTCCCGGTAAGTTTCCAGATGATGCCGGGCAAGGTTTTCAATAAAGCCCGATACGCTTCTCCCTCTACCGCCCAGCTTCCGGGCAATTTCATCCAGCTTGTCCCGGACTTCCCGACTGATAAATACCGGTTTGCGGTCTTCTAGTTTTGGAACAGACAGGAACGTTTGCCGGTATTCTTCCAGTGATTCTTTACGCTGTTTACCACTGGTGCGTTTGGATGCACTCGGAGCAACAGTTGCTTCTGATTCTGTTTGCAAACTATCCGTAGTATCGTTTCTATCTCCCAGTTGAATAGTGTCTTCATTGCTAATACTATCCGCTCCCTCTTGGCTGTCTTTACCGGCAACTTCCAGATCGTCAAGTTTATCCGCCCTCAAAAATTCATTGAGGACTTTACTATCGTATCCACCTGCCAGCTTGGATGATCTCGTTTTTCCAACTGTGGATGTGGGCATCCAGTCTTGCATCGGTTGTTGCAACTGTTCTTTCTTTTCCTGACTGTTGTCAGTTTGTTTACTGTCCATAGAATAATGTATTTAAAAAGTGAATATTATGGTTCCCATATATAGAGGAGACCGATTGTCGGTTGCAAATAAACGACTATTAATCAGCATCGTAATCAGAGTGGATTTATATGGAATACTCTGCAATATCTTGCTACTGTGATTATTCGACAAACGGTTCAGACTGCACCAATTTTCCGATTTGACAGTAGTATATCGGCAAAACGCTCTGATTTTAAAAGTAAATTGTATGAATTGTAGAAACTTTGCAGACAATCCCGGACAGAAGTACGCACACGTTTGTTGAACCATTGAAGTATGAATTTTTCTACTTTACTTCGTCGATGAAGTAGAAAAAAAGAAGAAATGTCGTCGTTTATCGACGCCACTCCCGGCCACAAGCTGCCACCTGTCTATCAGCCCATTGATATGTTATTTTTTCTGTTTTACTTCGCAGCAGAAAGGTGAAAATATCACTGTTCAAAGTGAAAGACCCGGAGCAAAATATTGCCGGCAAATGCAAAAGGACTTATTCTTTGGCAGTTGAAATTCAGCTTCCTAATTTTGATGAAAAATGAATAGTAATTTTAGAATATAGAGCTATGGAAATAGTAAATGTAGATGCAAAAACATTTGAAGCAATGCTCTCAAAATTTGAAAGTTTTGCAGATAGAATGGAAGCCCTCTGCCGCTTGTATGGCGACAAGGATATGAGTGAATGGATGGATAATCAGGATGTGTGCCTGTTGTTGAAGATATCCCCGAGAACGTTGCAGACGCTCCGGGATAACGGTACACTGGCTTACAGTCAAATCAACCACAAGACCTATTACAAACCGTCAGATGTGGAAAGGATTGTTCCTTTGGTGGAAGACAGGTGTAAGCAAGCTAAGTATAAAGGGAAACAAATATGAAATCGAAAGAATACCCAAACTTAAATCTGTTGTCCTCTTGGCAGGGCGGCTGGGAAAGCGTAAACGGCAATCCCGACGTATATATCTTTCAGGGATATGATAGCAATTATTACCTGATTGCCTACAGCTATGACAAAGATTATGGACGGGGCAGTTTCGCCTGTTACGAAATTGATTCGGATGAGACCGGTTATTATGTCCGTATGGGAATGAAATGTTGCCGGTTGGTATCTGAGAAATCACCCTATACCCTGCATATTGCAGGTTGGGGCAGCTACATGAAAAATTGAATGTAAAATCTAAATAAAAAATGTATGAGTAATCAATTAATCACATCGGAAAATAATGAAAGGGTAAAATCATTTTTTCTTTCATTGGATCGTATTTCTTCATTAATGGAGCGTTTGTTCGCCTCCCGAAGACCGACATTAAACGGAGAAAGTTTTTATACGGATAAGGAACTATCCCAAAAGTTAAAAATCAGTCGCAGGAGTTTGCAGGATTACAGGAACGAAGGGCGTATTCCTTATATTCAACTGGGAGGTAAAGTCCTTTACCGCTCGTCAGACATAGAGAAACTGCTGGAAAACGGATACCGTGATAAATTCCGGTAATCACTGCGAATGGGATAATCTCCTTGATTATTTTTCCCTTTTTTCGACTGATAAACAACCCTCAATAGCAAGGGAATAAATTAGACAAGCCTATTTTGGTAAATACTCTTTTTCGTAAAGCGAAAAAGGAAGATTTGGCAAAATACTCCGTTCAGGCTTGTCGTTTTATTCCCTTCTTTTATATTTGTGTTCAGATGAAATAAGGACTATAAAAAACGACAGGCTTTTGATTGTGATAGCCTGCCGTTGTATTTTTCATTGGGAGAAATACTCAATTCCAAAGAAATTTATCTGTTAACTGGATTTTACCAGCCAGTTGTTCCACAATCGGGTGTGCGCTTGCGCTGATTCTTCGTATCAACCATTTCCGAAATAGCTTCGCTTTTGCCGACTGCACCCGAAATGCAACAGAAATTACCATTTCCAACCCATAGTAATCAGGAGGAACTTTCGAGCCATTGCAAGTGCAACTCTGCGAATAGTCTCCATCGGCAATGCCTGATTTTTCAATGGAATGAATCTCTCGCTTTGCCGTTTGGTAGAAAACACCAAATAAATCCGCTATCTCTGCAATACCCATACTGACTCTGTGAGGAATAGCAACTATTCCATTTTCTATGGTTATTATTCTATTTTCCATCTATTTATTCGTTTTTATTGTCCCTCTGAACCGGTAATTTATATGTTCGACCAATACGCTCGCTTAGCTTCTTCATATCTTCATTAACCTTCTGCCGGGTAAGTTTGGCATAAATCTGAGTAGTACGGAAGCATTTATGCCCCATCATCTGACTGACGGTTTCCAATGGTACTCCCTTGGAGAGCGTAATAAGGGTAGCAAAATTATGGCGACTTTGATGGTACGTAATTCGCTTTTGTATCCCGCATAATTTGGCAACCTTGTTCAAATTGATCGCCATACAAGAGAGAGTGATCATATTGAATAGTTTGCCTCCTTTACGTTCCGGCTCGTACTTCTCCATTATACGCAGGGGAATGTCCAGCAAAGGAATATCACACCGGATACCGGTTTTCTGCCGGTTGATACGGATCCAAAGACTGCCGTTCCTGCCTTTATGGATATTCTCTTCTGAAAGATTACACATATCTGCATACGACAATCCGGTAAATGTGGCGAAGATGAACATATCCTGTGAGTGGCATAATCGTTTGGATGCTACCGGAACGTTCATGAATTTTTCCAGTTCCTCTTGTGTCATGTGCCTTCGCTTACGGGGAGGCTGCTCGGGAATATAGGATGCAAAAGGATTTTTATGTAATATTCCCTGACTGATTGCTCGCCGAACCATCTTGCGAAGGATGATTGTATAGCCGGATACTGTATGGGCGGTGAATCCCTGTTCAATTCGCAGGAAAGAATCAAACTTCTCGATAAAAGACGGTTCGAGTTGCTGTAGTGCGATATCTTCCATACCGTAATGAACATGCAGGAAACGCTCCGTTTGTTTATATACAGAGATATAATTCCGTAGGGTTTCTCCGGAACGGGTAACACCTACTTGTTTCGCATATTCTTCGTTATGTTCCCGAAAGAGTTCCAATAGGTTTTCTTTTCTCCTGCCTATACCGCACACGGCATTTTTGACAAGTTCCGCTGTTATATACCCCTGCCGATCCAGTATTTCTTTATAATACCGGCTAATCTTTTCCGTTAACTGTTCTATATACCGGTTTGCTTCCGCCGTATGACGGCTTTTGCCCTTCATGCGATAAGCTTTAGCATCCCACAGGGATGGGTCTATGTCTATTCCTGCTGAAAACTGTGCGATTTCGGCATTGATGGATATCCTGCCCATCAGCGGACACATACCGTTCTTCTTTATCTTTTGCCGGTTGATATAAAACAAAACGGCGAAGGTACTGTAAGCAGTATTTGCATGATTATTCTTATTTTTGCTATTATTCATTTTTTATCCTCCTTTCATTATTACAGGACTGCGTCTTCTACATGATTGTCTGCCAAATGAAACTTGCCGGACAATCGTTTATTCAGATGGCGCATGTCTTCATCTATCTTCTCCGTATTTACCTGTGCATAGATACGGGTAGCCCTCCAGTCCGTGTGTCCGAGTAATTCGCCTACCGTTTCCAACGGAACGCCTTGGGAGAGCGTAACCACACTGGCATAGCAGTGACGTGCCATGTGAAACGTGATCCTCTTATCAATCTTACATTCCGTGGCTATCCGTTTAAGATAAATATTGGTCTTGCTGCAACTGATCATAGGAAATAATTTACCGTCTTTTGCTATACCCCGGTATTTTTCGATTAATTGCAAGGGAATTTCCAAGAGGGGGATATGGCAGGGAGCACCGGTCTTTTTTCTTTTGAGATGCACCCAGCGAACACCGTCTTCAGCTATGGAAAGATTTTGCGCTGTCAAATTACGCATGTCGCTGAACGCGATACCGGTAAAACTC
>MKRS01000762.1 GCA_001897035.1 Bacteroidales bacterium 45-6 | reverse complement strand
GCGGCCATGCTTGTTGGCCAGCAAGATTTCGCTGTTTTCGTCCGTCAGCAACACTTCGATCACACGGTCGTCTTCACGGATGGTGATGGCATTCACACCATTTTGGCGGGGACGCGAATAAGCTTCCAAACGGGTTTTCTTCACAACGCCCTGTTTGGTACAGAATATCAGGTAGTGGTTGTTGATGTAGTCCTGGTCGCTCAATCCAAGCACACAGATGGTGGCATTCACCTTGTCGTCTGAATCGATGTTGAGCAGGTTCTGTATAGCCCGTCCCTTCGAGTTTTTGCTTCCCTCTGGAATGTCGAACACGCGCAACCAATAGCATTTTCCTTTTTGGGTGAAGAAGAGCATGTAGTTGTGCATGGTGGCGGAATACATGTATTCGACAAAGTCTGTATCGCGTGTTTCCGAACCTTTGACTCCTACACCGCCCCTGTTTTGGGCCTTGAATTCGGTCAATGCCGTACGTTTGATGTAACCCATGTGCGAGATGGTGATGATCATCTCGTCATTCGCATAGAAATCTTCCGGATTCAATTCTTCGGAAGCATACACTATTTCGGTGCGGCGTTGGTCGCCATATTTATCGCGTATTTCAATCAATTCGTCTTTCATCACTTGCTTGCACAAGTCCTCGTTGGAAAGAATTTCATTGAGGTACGCCATCAATTTCTTGATTTCCTCATATTCTGCATGAAGCTTGTCCTGCTCCAGACCTGTCAGCTGGCGCAGACGCATTTCGACGATCGCACGGGATTGTAATTCGGAAAGTTCAAAACGATCCATCAAGCCCTGGATGGCTTCCTGCGGATTCCTGGAACCCCGAATAATGGCAATCACTTCGTCTATGTTGTCGGAAGCGATGATAAGTCCTTCGAGGATATGCGCACGTTCTTCCGCCTTTTGCAGGTCGAATTTGGTCCGGCGAATAACCACCTCGTGGCGATGCTCCACGAATGCGGCGATCATCTCCTTGAGGTTGAGCAGGCGGGGACGGCCTTTCACCAAGGCAATGTTGTTGACGCTGAACGAGGTTTGCAAAGCCGTCAGCTTGTAAAGCTTGTTCAACACCACGTTCGAGTTGGCATCGCGCTTCACATCCACCACGATGCGCATTCCTTGGCGGTCGGATTCGTCATTCACATTGCTGATTCCTTCCAGCCTCTTTTCACCGACAAGGTCGGCAATCGTCTTAATTAGTTCTGCCTTATTGACACCATAAGGTATCTCGGTGATAATGATCTTCTCGTGGCTTCCTTCTGTTTCAATTTCAGCACGTCCACGCATCACAACACGTCCGCGGCCTGTTTCATAAGCATCGCGCACGCCTTGGTAACCATAGATAAAGCCACCTGTGGGAAAGTCGGGTGCTTTCAAAAATTGCATCAATCCGGCAATATCAATTTCGGAATCATCCAGATAAGCAACCGTGGCGTCGATGGCTTCCGTCATGTTGTGGGGCGGCATGTTGGTAGCCATACCCACAGCGATACCCGAAGCCCCGTTAATCAGCAAGTTCGGAATGCGGGTGGGGAGAACCACGGGTTCTTTGAGCGTGTCGTCGAAGTTAAGCTGAAAATCGACTGTATCCTTTTCAATATCGCGCAGCATTTCTTCCGCCAGGCGACTCAATCGAGCTTCAGTGTAACGCATGGCTGCAGGGCTGTCGCCGTCCACACTACCCATATTTCCCTGTCCGTCCACCAGCAAGTAGCGCAAGCTCCATTCCTGCGCCATACGCACCATTGCAAAATAAACGGAAGAATCTCCGTGAGGGTGGTACTTACCAAGCACTTCCCCTACGATTCTCGCCGACTTCTTGTGCGGCTTGTTGGAATTATTTCCCAACTCATTCATCCCGAATAGGATGCGGCGATGAACGGGTTTGAAGCCATCCCTCACATCCGGCAAAGCCCGCGACACGATTACCGACATCGAATAATCGATGTAGGCAGATTTCATTTCATCCTCAATATTGATCTTGATGATTCTATCTTCTTGATCTGTCATTACGATTAATTAATTATTTAAAAGCTATCAAATTCTTCAAATTCGGACGTTTTCCACCTTCGGAAAAATCATGCTAAGATAACACTTTTTATTCATATAATAAATAGAATTAACGTTTAAAATTTAAGCAATTGTGGCAGGAAAAGATTTGCCCGAGGCTGTGTTTCCTCGGGCAAAGTTTACTGGTAGTGCATTTTGCAAAAAGGTGTTTCTCTGCGTGCTGAAAACGGGTTTGAAGCAACAGATGACTCCAGTATTAAAGCCCCCCGATGGATCTAATCCAAATATACCCTGATCTCTTCGAAGGCATCTTCCATCCGCTGCATGTTAGCCGCCATAAATTCATAGAGGGCCACCCAATCTTCCCGCTTGTGGAAATCCAAACCCGATTTGTGCAGGTAGATGCGAGCTACCACCTCGCCACTTTCACGCTCAAAGTTTGGTAGCCAGATCAGCCCTTCCGAAAAAGCTACATCGAAAATGTAGCGGTAAGTTTCGAATTCCCTGTAGCGTTCCATGCGTTGTTCTTCGCAACGGGCGTTGAATTCAAGGATCACGAAAGCACCCTCGCGGCTCACATCGAACTTCATCTCCACGCCTTTCAGTTTGGTGTCGTAGAGAATGAACTTCCCCTTACGGTGCTTGAAGGCTCGTTTGAAGCGGCAATAGCTGCCGAAGCCTTCCCAAAAATCTATTTTAAGTTGTTTTAGTTCTGCTTTTGAATACATGAAACAATGTGCAAATGTGATTATGTACCAATATACCAATGAGATAATACCTCAATACGTCAATAAGCAAATAAACGAAAACGCATCTCAAACCGGCGTTGGCCTTGGCTGGAGATGCGTTGATCTTATACTCGGTTTCCGGTTTTATCCAAAATCAGAGATTTTGTCCGTGGCAATTTTTAAATTTTTTGCCGCTTCCGCAAGGACAGGGATCGTTCCGCCCTACCCTCTTTTCCACACGAACAGGTTCGTGCTTGGGCGGTTGCTGTGGACCCTCGGGCATACCTTCCGGATGACCCGACGGAACCGATCTTGCGGGTTCGGACGATTCATCTTTTTGAGTGCGGTAACGGCTATAATCCGTTTTCTGTTCGGGAGCCGCTTCCTTCACACTTTCTGGCTCACGCAAAGGGATTTGACCGCGCATCAGGATGCTCACTGACTTCTTGTTCATGGTGTCAACCATCGACTTGAACAAGTTGAAAGATTCAAGCTTGTAGATCAAAAGCGGATCTTTCTGTTCGTAGCTGGCGTTCTGCACCGACTGGCGCAAATCGTCCATCTCTCTCAAATGCTCTTTCCACTGTTCGTCAATAGTATGCAGCAAAATGGACTTTTCAAACGACTTAATCACGTCTTTGGATTTCGACTCGTATGCCAATTTGAGGTTGCAAGAAATGTTGTACATCCGCTTTCCGTCTGAGATCGGAATCAAGATGTTTTCATACTGCGCTCCTTGGTTTTCATACACTTGCTCGATCACCGGATTGGCCACTTCTGCCAAGCGGTCCATCTTGGTTTTGAAGCTTTTGACCACTTGCTCGTAAGTCTTTTCGATGAGCGCATCGGTTTTCGCCGATTTGAATTCATTTTCATCGAATGGCACCTCAACAGCAGCGACACGCAACAACTCCATCACGAAGCCATCGTAATCCTGCGCATCCGCATATTGCTCGACGATGGAAGTCACCGTGTCGTAGAGCATGTTTACGATGTCGATCCCGATACGTTCTCCCATCAAGGCATGGCGGCGTCGTTTGTAAATCACTTCGCGTTGCGAATTCATCACGTCGTCGTATTCGAGCAGGCGCTTGCGGATTCCAAAGTTATTTTCTTCCACTTTTTTCTGCGCACGTTCCACTGATTTGCTCAACATGTTGTGTTCCAGCATTTCGCCTTCCTTGAATCCCATGCGATCCATCAGGCCAGCAATACGCTCTGTGGCAAACAAGCGCATCAAATTGTCTTCGAGCGAAACAAAGAACACGGAAGATCCCGGGTCGCCTTGGCGGCCGGCACGACCACGCAGCTGGCGGTCAACACGGCGGGATTCGTGGCGCTCCGTTCCAAGAATAGCCAAGCCGCCGGCGGCCTTCACCTCCGGCGAAAGCTTGATGTCAGTACCACGACCAGCCATATTGGTGGCGATGGTCACCGTTCCGCTTTGTCCGGCAAAGGCTACGATTTCGGCTTCCTTTTGGTGCAATTTGGCATTCAGCACGTTGTGTTTGATCTTTCTCAAGTTGAGCATACGGCTCAGTAACTCGGAAATTTCCACGGAAGTGGTTCCCACCAGCACTGGGCGTCCTTCCGATACCAATTTTTCGATTTCGCTAATTACAGCAGAATATTTTTCACGGGCCGTCTTGTAGATACGGTCGTTCATGTCGTTTCGGGAAATGGGCTTATTTGTGGGGATCACCACCACGTCCAACTTGTAGATGTCCCACAACTCACCTGCTTCCGTTTCGGCTGTACCGGTCATCCCGGCCAGCTTGTTGTACATGCGGAAATAGTTTTGCAAGGTGATGGTGGCAAATGTTTGCGTAGCAGCTTCCACCTTCACTCCTTCTTTGGCTTCTATCGCCTGATGAAGCCCATCGGAATAGCGGCGGCCATCCATGATACGTCCGGTTTGCTCGTCCACAATCAGCACCTTGTTGTCTATCACCACATATTCGTCGTCTTTTTCAAACAAGGTGTAAGCTTTCAAGAGCTGGTTGACGGTGTGGAC
>MKRS01000761.1 GCA_001897035.1 Bacteroidales bacterium 45-6 | reverse complement strand
GTTATGCTAATTGGTCGACTTGGGCTCGTGGACAATCATGGAGTATCTATGGTTTTACTCAAGCGTATCGTTTTACTGGACATCGGCCATTTTTAGACAAAGCCATTGGTGCAACTAATTATGTTCTTGGACGTCTTTCGAATGATACGGATCTCATACCATATTGGGATTATGATGCACCCTACAATTCAACAATACCCTATCAACCTCGAGATACATCTGCTGGTGCGATTCTTGCAAGTGCTCTTCTTGAATTACAAGAATATGTACCTACAAGTGAATTGAAAAATCGATATTTAACAACAGCAAAAACAATTATCGAACAACTATCGAGTTCAAAATATATGATCTATGGTAATCCTGAGTACAAATTACCAGCTTTACTGGCAAATGGAACTGTAGGTCCATATCCTCGCAGTTTATATGATGGTTCATTATCTTACAGTGACTATTTTTTTACACAAGCTATTGTTCGACTTCGAAAACTTAAATAAATAAAACTCTCTGATAAAAGAAATGTTTCGTTTTCTTTTTATTTATCATTTATCATTTAGCAATGGTTGTTCTTGGATTTTTCGTTGGTTTGTTGCTATTGACTAGCAATGTAAACTCGTTCGATGTCATGCGTTATGCTAGTGTTCAGTATTCTATCGTGTATGAGCAATTCGTGGAATTAGCCGGTGCATATTATCCTAGTTCGGGTAAGCCTCTTGCAACTGAATGGGACTACACTAGTGCAACTAGTGGATGGACACAAGGCTTTTTCCCTGGTGTGCTTTGGAATCTAGTTGAATTCAATACAACTCAGAAATCTGTTAAACGTGCCATTGATGTTACATTACCAACAGCACCTTTTGCCAAGAATACCGGTACACATGATGTTGGCTTCGTTATTATGTCTGGCTTTGGTAATGGATATCGTCTACTGAAAAATCCAGATTATCTCGAAGTTGTTGTAACTGGTGCTCATTCATTAGCAACACGTTATTCACCGATTGTTCACTG
>MKRS01000760.1 GCA_001897035.1 Bacteroidales bacterium 45-6 | reverse complement strand
CCTCCTCCTTCAACTTGGAGTTGCGGTAGTTGGCTGGGAGTTCCGGCATGTGCACCCGGGTGAGGCCGCTTCGTTCTTTGGCCTTGAGGCTCTTGCGAAGTTCGTCCCTCCAGGTTTCGTTTCTTCTGGCTTGTATTTTTTCAGTATCGATCATTTCTGTTGTCTTGTAAGTAATTAGAATCATTTATTGTCTTTAAAACAGGATACCTGCTTGGAAATCAGGCTTTAGTTGTATGCTTTCAGCCTCATAAGCATTTCGTCGAAATCCACTTTGTGAGCATCAAACTCGGGGCCATCCACGCAGACGAACTGCGTCCTGCCATCGACTGTCACGCGGCAAGCTCCGCACATGCCGGTTCCATCCACCATGATAGTGTTGAGGGAAGCCATAGTGGGAATTTCGTATTTTTGAGTTAGCAACGACACGAATTTCATCATGATGGCCGGGCCTATTGTGACACACAAATCCACCTTCTCGCGTTGGATGATGCTCTCCACAGCATTGGTAATAAGCCCCTTTTGTCCGTAAGAGCCGTCGTCGGTGGTGATAATCACTTCGTCGGAATAAGCAGCTACTTGTTCTTCGAGAATCACTAGATCCTTAGTTCTGGCAGCCAAGACGGAGATTACCCTGTTACCGGCTTTTTTCATTGCTTCGATAATCGGCAACATGGGTGCGACGCCCACGCCTCCTCCGGCGCAAACGACAGTTCCGAAGTTCTCGATGTGGGTGGCACGACCCAAAGGCCCCACCATGTCGGTGATTTCGTCGCCAACTTCCAGCGAGCAAATTTTAGCCGACGACTTCCCCACGTTCTGGATGACAAGCGTGATAGTTCCTTTCTCCATATCGGAAGATGCGATGGTGAGGGGAATGCGCTCTCCTTTGTCGCCGACCTTGACCATCACAAAGTGACCTGCCCGGCGGCTTTTGGCAATAAGCGGAGCTTCAATATCCAGCTTGACAACATTGGCCGAGAAGAGTTCTTTGTCTGTAACTTTATACATGCTGATTTTTGAATTTAATATATGTTCGTTTAGTAAGTAAATAATTTCTTGTTAGTAGCAGTAGCTTCAAAGATCGGGGCCTAAGATTGTCAAGGCCTCGTTTTCGAGTCGGGTCATGTTTTCCCGTTCGCCCGGGCCTTTGTCGTTGATGCCGCAAAGGTGCAGGACGCCGTGTATGATGATGCGGTGTATCTCTTCCAGGTAGGGAGTCCCGAATTGCTCGGAATTGCTTTTCACTGTGTCGAGGCTGATGAAAATGTCGCCGGAGATGACATCCCCCTCGGCATAATCGAAGGTGATTATGTCGGTGTAGTAATCATGTTGGAGGTATTCTCGGTTGATTTCGAGTATTCGCTGGTCGTTGCAGAACACATAGGCCAGATCCCCCACCGTCTTTTGATGGAGATTGGCCACAGATTTGATCCAAGAAGAGACTATCCGTCTTTTGATTGCGGGTAATTTCACACCTTCAGTCTGGTATGTGATAGCCATAAATGAGTTTTTTCAAATTGCACCCAAAGTTACGATATTTCGAGCAATTGTCAATTAATGATTGGAAATATTTTGTATAATTAGCGATTCAACATGAATAAATATACAGTTTTCGCCGACAAAAAGAGCCTTTTTTGTGATATTCTGATAGATGCGATTGGAAATTTATACCAAACTGAAAGAATAAATATAAAAAAACGGATTTTTGAGTTAAATTAATATCCGTTTCGCTATTATTATGACCTTTATATCTAATATTTGACTTTTTGTTTAACAATCTGAATCATTTAATTATTTTTCTTGTCAAAATGTGAGTAAATTTCGAGAATAGTGCGTATATTTGTCACCCCATTGTAATGGGTATTGGTCGTTAATTTCTTACATCTTTATATCAACTAAAAATATGCAGGATTTAATTTCAGCGGAGCAGCATGGATTATATGACCCCGCGAACGAGCATGACGCATGTGGAGTAGGATTGGTACTTCACATGAAAGGAACCAAATCGCATGCGATTGTTGAGAATGGTCTCCGTGTGTTGGAGAATTTGATGCACCGTGGTGCAGAAAACGCTGATAACAAAACGGGAGACGGTGCAGGGATCATGTTGCAAATCCCTCACGAATTTATTCTCCTTCAAGGGATTCCTGTTCCCGAAAAGGGACATTATGGAACTGGGCTTGTGTTTCTGCCCAAAGGAAAACAAGAAGCAGAATCTTGCCTGAGTACTCTCACCTCATTTGTAGAAAAAGAAGGCCTCAAACTTCTTGCAGTACGTGATGTGCCTGTTAACAGCGACATTCTCGGTGAAATTGCCATTGAAAACGAACCCGACATCAAGCAAATCTTTGTTGTAGCGGGCGAACAGGTTTCTTCTGAAGCTTTGGAGCACAAACTCTATCTGCTCCGCAAAAAAATCGAAAAAGAAATTTTTAATTCCAAAATATTCTCTAACGAGACTAAACGGGCATTTTACATTGTCAGCCTATCCACAAAACGGATTGTTTACAAAGGAATGTTGTCTTCTGAACAATTGAGACACTATTTCCCGGACTTGCTGAACCCACACTTGACCAGTGCGATCGCGTTGGTGCACTCTCGTTTCAGCACGAACACTTTCCCTACTTGGGATTTGGCTCACCCTTTCCGCATGGTGGCTCACAACGGTGAGATCAACACCATCAAGGGCAACCGTTTGTGGATGGCCGCTCGCGAAAGCGTCTTGAAGTCGGACAATTTGGGTGACATATCTGAGATCTGGCCGGTTGTGCAGCCGTTTATGAGCGACAGTGCATCGTTCGACAACGTGTTGGAATTTTTGGTGATGTCAGGCAAATCACTGCCTCACGCATTGGCAATGATGGTGCCGGAATCTTGGAACGACAAGAATCCAATTTCTCGCAACCTGAAAGCTTTCTACGAATACCATAGCCTCTTTATGGAGCCTTGGGACGGACCTGCAACGATTCTGTTCTCGGACGGACGTTATGCCGGAGGTGTTTTGGACAGAAACGGATTGCGTCCAGCCCGTTACCTGATTACCAAAGGGGATGTGATGGTAGTCGCTTCCGAAATGGGAGTGCTTCCTTTCGAACCATCGGAAATCGTGGAAAAAGGACGTTTAAAACCCGGTAAAATGTTGATGGTGGACACCGAAACGGGCACTATCCAATATGACCCTGAATTGAAAGAGGAATTAGCAACAGCTTATCCTTATTACAATTGGTTGTCAAAAAACCGGATCTCTTTGGATGATATTTCATCGGGACGCTCCACGAAATATGCTGTGGACAATTTCACAAAATTGCTAAGGGCATTTGGCTATTACAAAGAAGACATAGAGCGGATTATCATCCCTATGGCCATGGAAGCAAAAGAGCCCACCGCTTCTATGGGGAATGACACTCCAGTGGCAGTTCTTTCCAACAAGGAACAGCGGTTGTTCAATTACTTCCGTCAACTGTTTGCGCAGGTGACCAATCCGCCAATTGATCCGATTCGCGAAGAGTTGGTGATGTCGGTAGCAGGATACATTGGTTCGCTGCACAAAAACATCCTGGAACCAATGCCCGAACACACCAAGATGGTTGGACTTTCGAGCCCAATCCTCACCAACCGTGAGTTGGACTTGCTGGTTCACTTGGAATATAAAGGATTCAAGGCTGAAACAATTCAGATGCTATTTGACCCCAAATTGGGTGCTGATGGTTTGGAAAAAGCGTTGGATGATTTGTGCCATGCGGCTGAAAATGCGGTTGACAAAGGGAACAATTACATCGTCCTTTCCGACCGGGGAGTGGACAAGGACCACGTGGCAATTCCTTCTTTGCTTGCTGTTTCGGCTGTTCATCACTACTTGATCGACCGTCGCAAACGTATGCAAATTGACATTGTGGTGGAAACCGCAGAGCCTCGCGAGGTAATGCACTTTGCCCTCTTGTTCGGTTATGGAGCCAATGCAGTGAATCCATATTTGACATTTGCGGTGCTTGAAGATTGCGCCAAAAAAGGTGAAATTCAGTTGGATTTCCACACTGCCGAAAAGAATTACATCAAGTCTATCAACAAGGGATTGCTCAAGACAATGTCCAAAATGGGTATATCAACCCTTAAGAGTTACCTTGGAGCGCAGTTGTTTGAAGCCGTCGGAATCAGTTCGAAAGTAATTGAGAAATATTTCACGGGCACTACTTCTAAAATAGAAGGCATCGACTTAGGAGATATTGCAAGTGATGCGATTGAACCTTTCTACGAAGCATTCGAAACCGAATTTACCGACCCAACTTTGGTGAGCCAAGGAATCTATGCTTGGAGACGAAACGGAGAAAGCCATGCGTGGAATCCAGAAACAATTTCGAAATTGCAAGTGGCAACACGCCTCGGAAGCTTCAAATTGTTCAAGGAATACACAGGCATCGTTGACCATAAAACAGAGAAGATATTTTTACGTGATTTCTTAGACTATAAGAAATCCAATCAACCTATCGATATTTCAGAGGTTGAACCAGCTTCTGAAATTACAAAACGTTTTGTGACGGGAGCCATGTCATTTGGTTCTATCAGCTGCAAGAAAAAAGTTTCTGATGCTGAGTTACAAACTCAGGCAACAACCGTAGTTACAGCTAATCCTAATGCTTCTGTGGAAGTAAAAGACGGGACGGCTCACTTAAGCGGTACTTTTGCAGATCAGGCATCCAAAGATGCAATGATTGCTTCCCTGAAGGCAATTCCAGGTGTAAAAGATGTAATGGATATGGCAACCG
>MKRS01000759.1 GCA_001897035.1 Bacteroidales bacterium 45-6 | reverse complement strand
AGTTTCGAAATGATATATATATAAAAGAACATTTCATATTTATTCTATTTTGAATTTTTTGTGACATATTTTATTTGTCATCTCAGATAAGAAGTATTATGGAAAACGCTTTTCTTCTATTGAAACTTCAAAATGGATTTAATGATAGCTTGTAATACGACGTCAAGTACATTTACTTTAATTTATGTCAAAAAAAAACTGAGGCAAATAAATAAACGACAAAAGAAATCATATAAATAATGAACAAAAGTGTCATTAGACATTTAAATAGAAAGAATAATTCAAGTTTATATAAAAAAAAGGTTTATTCATTTCATTTTATGCATGTCGTTAACATACATAGGTGAACAAATAACACTTTACACTGGATCAATTCTGTTCATCGCAGGTATATTTGGAAATGGAATGAATATTCTCATCTTTTCAACTGTTCGTAATTATCGAACGATACCAACAACATTTTATTTTCTTTCGGGATCAATTACGAATATTCTTTATCTATTACTTCTGTTGACTACTCGTATAGTAACAGCAGCTAATGGAATTGATTTAACTCGAACTTCATTAGCTTGGTGTAAAACACGACCATTTTTCGTTGGTTTTCTTGCACCTTTATGTTTCACATGTTCATGTCTTGCAACAATTGATCAATTTTTCGTAACTTCACAACATGTTAATATCCGTCGATTGAGTAATATCAAATGGGCTCATCGTATTCTTATTATTTCAATCATTTTTTATAGCTTTTAGCCGATAGCGGTTAGCCATTAGCCTCCGAAACATCAGAGATTCAAGAAATTCGTCAAGATTCGTTCGCCCACGCTCCCGCTTTTTTCGGGATGGAATTGCGTGGCATAGAAATTGTCTTTTTGCAAAGCCGAGCTGAAAGGTTGCACGTAGTCCGTGACAGCAGCAGTTCGCTCAGTCAGCGGCACATAATAGCTGTGTACGAAATACACATACTCGTCTTCGAGCGAAGCATCGAAGATCGGCGATTTCACCTCCCGGATGGAATTCCAACCCATGTGGGGGATTTTTTCGCCATTTGGCAGAGGGCGGAATTTCACCACCGGCACATCGAAAATGCCGAGGCAAGGCGTATTCCCCTCTTCGGAATGCGCGCACATCAATTGCATACCGATGCAAATCCCAAGCAAAGGTTGCTTCAAGTCCTTGATGAGCTGCGCCAGGCCATGCTGATGCAGGTATGCCATTGTATTTCCCGCCTCTCCTTGTCCGGGAAAGATGATTTTGTCGGCTTTTCGCAACACGTCTTTGTCGTCGGTGAGGGTAGCGTCTATCCCCAACCGCTGCAAAGCTGACATCACCGAAAATATATTTCCGGCATTGTATTTAACAACAGCAACCTCCATATTTATTTTTCGTTCAACATCTTGTCTATCAACACTACCATTTCGGCAAATTCTTTTTCATCGTACAAGCGGGTCAGCATCACAATCCTCCCTGTGCGGTCGATGATGACATTGCGTGTGATCCCCGCTTCGCGCTCGGCATACTTGGCAAAAATATCGCCTTTCGGATCCAAACCGATGGGATAAGTCACGCCGGTTTGTTTGCCAAACTCAATCACTTTGTCGGCTGGTTCATCCCTATCCACACCAAACAATGCAAAGTCGGAATTGTTCTTGTGCTTTTGCCATATATCGGATTCAATGTGAGGCATCTCCTTCCGACAAACACTGCACCAGCTTGCTGTGAACTGAAGCATCACAACTTTCCCTTTCAGGTCGGAAAGCCGGACATTCTGGCCATCAGGCAACTTCATTGTAAAATCGGGAGCCATATCGCCCACTTTCACCAAGTATTGTCGGTCAGCTGTTTGGGCAACGCCCATATTTGAGAAAAACACCACACACAAAAACGAGAAAACGAGCTTGAAAAGATTCTTATCTGTTCCCATTTCTTTTTTCTAAAAAACGTTTATAAAAAACTGCAAGCGGAATGATAAAGAGAGAACCTAAGGCGTCCGCGAGCAAGTCGAACCAATCGCCGCTCCGCCCGGGACAATATTTTGCCTGAATGATCTCGATCAAGCCTCCAAACAGAATTGGTATCACCAAACTCCAGAAAAAGGCTATCAGGTACCTGAACTGTTTTGCATTGATAGTCAAATGCGTATAAGCGACAAACGTGGCCCCCGCAAAGCCCACATACATCAGGAAATGGACTAATTTATCGACCGGAAAAGGAAAAGGCGAATTGATTTCGGGAATATCATTGGGGGGCAACAAGCAACACAAGTACACGATGACCAGTGCGATGGAAATAGGCAGAGCTATGTATATGTATTTTCGTTTATCCATAATACGCTCACAAAAATAGTCAAAAGAAGACAAACTCTCTCGTTCCGATGCACAAAAAGACATCTTTAATGAAAATTTAAAGATGTCGGGGAAAATACGTTCTATATCAGGGAATAGGTGATGGAGATTCCATTCAAATTTGGAAATAATCCTTTCCTGAATGGAAATGGATGAGGCTGGCTCAGAAGAGGTTTTGTGAGCAAATTGCGCAGATTACACAAATAACAAGACAGCTAACAGGCTATAAAAACAGCCTGTTAACTTCATTTTGCTTATTTGGGGAGGTTGAAAGCCAAGGTCATTTCCTTCATTTGTTCTTGCTACATCCCATCGGGTTCAAAGCCCATGTTTTTGGCTGTCATGTAGATTTGGGCCGATTTGCTCAGCACACCTAATTGATCGAAGGCAGCCAAGATATTCTCTGCCACGGAACAAGCTCCGTATTTTTCCCACATCACCACGTCGTAGTCTTCGAGTTCCTTCACGGTGGTATTTGCCAACTCAAAAGAACTCGGCAACTTGTAGGGAATGATTCCAAGTCCACGGGGACAAAACGCCTTCGTTTCAGGGATCATGCTCCACAGCAGGTTGGTCAGCACATCCTTTTCAAGGAAAGGCTGGTGGTGAGTCATGGCAATCAGGTCGATCGGGTGTGTATGCAATGCCGCCCTGCAATTTGACCCTTTTCCCAACAAATAGTTGTGCATGCTCAGATGCGAAGGAAGCTCAGAAGTGGGTTGCACAGGCTCGTCGGCAATGATTTCATAGCTGGCACAGTCGTCCAAGACGCGTATCACCGACGCCCCAGCCTGTCTGATAATCTCGTTGTACAAAGCATAAATATCCCAATAATAGTGTCCGTTGGTTTCAATGATCGGGTTCGGGAAACGGGTGAGTTCGGTTTGCTCCAAATTTCCATCACCTAAAGTCCCAACAAGGGTGCGACTGCTTGTTGCGCCCAAATCAACGGCAAGAAAATTCTTAATTTTCATGGCAAGCTCTCATCTTAAGGCTTTACAAATTAGAATTTTAATTATATCAAGAGGCGCATTTCCTTCCACCTCATCTGTGCAGGCGCAACATAAGGTCTTTCAGGTTGGTCGCCGTGCCTCACAAGTAAGTCGAACGAACATCGATCTTGTAATCACAAATCAAATTGATTATTTAAGGATGCCTGCAGCTCCAATTGCACTTCCAGCTACAAACAAGATCTTCTTAATCAACAGAGAGCAGACTCAGGAGCGCTTCCCCTCGCCCCCTGAGCAAACTTTTTTCAAAAAAAAATACGCCCGAATATTTGCTATATTCGCAAATGCTTATAACTTTGCAGCGTTCAAGCACAATAAAAAAATGATTGCATCCTTCGAAAACATAATTAGCTCAATTCTCCTCCTCCTCTGTGGCTTCCAAAGAGTGAGTTAAGTTGTGCTGCGGTTATTCGAGCAAAAATAAAGCAAAGCCTTTCTCACTCATGCGAGAAAGGCTTTTTTTGTGTGTTTTGGAAAAGAAAATATGGACGACTAAAAAATATCAAAAAAAGAGAATATGGACAAATTATTTATTTTTGACACCACTTTACGCGACGGCGAGCAAGTACCTGGATGCCAATTGAACACGATTGAAAAAATTCAGGTAGCCAAAGCCTTGGAAACATTAGGAGTGGACGTGATTGAAGCCGGATTTCCCATTTCAAGCCCCGGCGACTTCAATTCAGTAGTGGAAATTTCAAAAGCGGTGACCTGGCCAACGATATGCGCCTTGACCCGCGCCGTGGAAAAAGACATCGACGTGGCGGCTGACGCACTCAAATATGCCAAACGCAAACGGATACACACCGGGATCGGCACTTCCGACTACCACATCAAGCACAAGTTCAATTCCACCCGTGAAGAAATCATCGAACGAGCTGTGGCTGCCGTGAAATATGCCAAACGCTACGTGGAGGATATAGAGTTTTATGCAGAAGATGCCGGACGAACGGACAACGAATACCTGGCAAGGGTAGTTCAGGCGGTCATAAACGCCGGGGCGACTGTGGTGAACATTCCCGACACAACAGGTTACTGCCTGCCCACCGAATACGGCGCAAAAATCAAATACCTGATCGACCACGTGGAGATGAAGGACGCCATATTATCGACCCATTGCCACCAAGACTTGGGAATGGCCACGGCCAACTCCATCATGGGAGTGCTGAACGGCGCCCGCCAAGTGGAAGTGACCATCAACGGCATTGGCGAACGCGCAGGAAACACTTCGCTGGAAGAAGTGGTGATGGCCATCAAGAGCCACAAGGAATTAGACATCGACATCAACATCAACACACAAAAGATTTACCCCACCAGCCGCATGGTCTCAAGCCTGATGAACATGCCGGTGCAACCCAACAAGGCTATTGTCGGCCGGAATGCCTTTGCCCATTCGTCCGGAATACATCAGGACGG
>MKRS01000758.1 GCA_001897035.1 Bacteroidales bacterium 45-6 | reverse complement strand
AAGCACCACAATATTGCCATTGTCAGCCATTCTTACATCATGATGTATTATTTTATGCTTGCCGCCATCAACGGTGTCCATATTAATGCGCCAAAGTACTTTACCGGTAAGATCAATTTCTGCCACAGCAGTGCCGCCGGCAAAACCCAAAGCGCCGCGCCGGATAGGTTTTTCCATCTGGCGGAGACTATCGGCTTCTTCTTTTGGCGTATCATCAATCACATCCCGCATTGGGGGACGCAACATAGCGAGTATGGTGCCACGTGGTGTAAGCGTTGCCGCACGTACACCAATATCTTCTATCTGCCAATACCATCTTACCGCGCCTTTGCCATCTACCATAGCTATATATCCCGGAAGCCTGGCATTGCACAACATCACCATTCCATTATCAAGTGCAGCAGCGTCATGAGGCTGATCTTCTCTTACCCACTGATGTACCAGCCACGGAGATTGCTCCCTGGTGCGGAATGTCATTTCCTTTGAAGAGATATCGAAAAGCTTATCTACAATAACCTGGAAATGATAAACCGTATTAGGCTCAAGCAATAATAATCTTATATCATGCTCCTTTGCCTTTTCAGTAAGGGGCGTTCTTAATTTTTCAGATGAGCTGTCTTTCCAGTAACGTACATATACCTTTTCTTCTTTATCCAGCACAATTTTTATCGCTTCGTTCATTGCCACATTGCCCGGCGATGACAACTCAATACTTGTAATGGAAACAGAACGGTTGATATAAAAAAGCACGATCGCTACAATTGCTATAATACCCGCTACCAGTTTTATTCTTTTTCGCATACTTGCAATTTAGTAAAAACCACCTGGCTGCTTACACAACCAGGTGGTTTCAAAATTATCATAATATTGAGTTCCGTATCAAATATGAGAAATGCAATATCCGTTTCACGTTTATCCTTTCTCTTTTCACGTTTCACTATTCACTATTGCCCATTGCCTACGGTACCCTGTTCAGGTTTTCTGCCGCCATATTACTATTCAACTGCG
>MKRS01000757.1 GCA_001897035.1 Bacteroidales bacterium 45-6 | reverse complement strand
ATCCTTCGAAATATTGGCAACAGCACGGGCCGCGTCCTCCGCATCGCTGCGATTGGTCACCGCATTTGCAAAACGCTTGAATATATTTTTCTTTTTACTTCGCGAAGACGAATTCATCACCTCTTGCCTCGCTGAATCGAGTGCACTCTTGCGCACTTTGAGCGAAAGGGAAGCTATTCTCCGGGAAAGGGAGTCCATAGGCATCCGGCGCTGCAATTGGCGGTTCAGGAGAACAATCGACCGTTTCTTTTCCTTCAGCAAAGGGACGATCTGTCTTACGATTTGCTCCACCCGGAAGCTATCCAAGCTGGTCTTTAGCGAATCCACCCGTCGGTCTATTTCATCTGCTTTTTCCTGATAAAGCTGCATGTGCTGCTTTTTTCCAGTCACTACAAACTTATTCACCTCTGCCTGGGCATCATTCACGCAATGGATCAGCTTGCTCACTTCGGCCAAATCTCGATTGTAGGCACCAGAATCTGCTTTCCGGTGGTCGATTTGCTCCTTGATCCCATAGAAATAGACGATCCCACCCAAACAGATCAACGCAACCAAAACATAGATGGCGAAAACACTTAAGCTTATATTTCTTTCTATGATTTTCTTCATCCTTCGATTTCCTTCGTCACTACAAATAAACAAGATAAAATCCGGAACTGCAAATCAGGCCACACTTACACACTTGCAGACTGTTTCCCGGTAAACACTTACACACTTTTACGTTTGACAAAAAAGAAGAAATAAACGCATAAATAACTTATTATCAACACAAATAAAAGAATCAATTCATTTTGGCACGTACTTTGAGATATAATTGACAGAAGATACAGGAGAGTAAGTTTGTATTTAAATCATTAAAAAAATAAAAGTCATGAAAAAGCTATTTTTTGCTGCTATCGCAGCGGTGATGAGTATGGGAGCATTTGCGGTATCGAACCCCAATATGCAAGTGGCATCAAACGGAATTTGCATGATGCAGTCGCAGCAAGACGACTTCAAGGAGATTCCGTT
>MKRS01000756.1 GCA_001897035.1 Bacteroidales bacterium 45-6 | reverse complement strand
CAATCCCCTACATCTATCAGCGGTATCCCTCGGAGGAGGATTTGTATGCTCTTTTTCGCTTAGGAGCTCAAGTGGTGGAACGAAAAATTTCGTCGGTGATTCCCCAGCATGCTCCCTACGGCTTTTCAACATTGAGAACCCGAAAATGGAAGAAGGCATCCGGCCTCGGCCTGACGATCAGCCAGGATGACGATTTCGGCTTGTTTTGGCCCGTGCTGGAAACCACCCTGCAAGAAAGACACGAAGCCCGGCCCGTGCATTCCTTGCAGGAGATTACCCACCTCCAAAAGCTTTTTCCAGAGAATATTTTGCTATACCGCGTCCTCGACCACGACAGGACAATTGCCGGATGCGTGCTTTACATCACTGAAAAAGCAGCTCATGTTCAGTATATTGCTTCCAGCCCCGATGGAAGGGAAGTGGGTGCTTTGGAATGGCTATTCCGCCATTTGATCTATGAAAGGCATACCGACAGGTCGTATTTTGACTTTGGTACTTCTGTCGAACAAGGAGGTTTGCTGCTCAACGAAGGACTTATTTTCCAAAAAGAAGGGTTTGGGGGAAGAGGAGTTGTTTATGATGGTTATGAACTGAAATTGTAATTCCCGCTTTGTAAGTTGTGATTAGAATGTATTGTCGTATTTTGCCAACGGAAAATATAGCCTTCAGCTGATAGCCATTAGAAAAATACATTTTGCGAGAACAAATCCTCCTTGCGGCTTAGTCGGAGGGAATTTCAAATAAAAAAAATTTTTCAATCAATATTTTTGTCGAAATAAAAAAAATTAATGTTACTTTTGTCGCACATAAAAAACCGAAGTGCAAACAATGGCTGTACGATTTTTTACATATTTCTTTTTTTACTTTTACTTTAGTAGGTAAGGGCAGGATGATTTGTGTGAAAAAAATTCAGAAACAAAATAAATAATGAATCCTGCTCAATCAAATGAGTAGGATTTTTTTTTAACGATCATAGAACCATGGCGAAAAGAAAAGTAGCAATTCAAGGTGGACTCGGGGCCTATCACGGCATCGCCGCAGAAAAATTCTTTCAGGAAGACGAGATAGAGATCATTCCGTGCGAGACCTTCCGCGACATTTTCCGCGAGATAAAGAAAGACCCGAAAGTGATCGGCATCATGGCGATTGAGAACACCATTGCCGGAAGCCTGCTGCCAAACAATGAACTGCTACGTCAGCACAAATATGCGATTGCAGGGGAATACAAACTACGTATTTCTCATTGCCTGGCAGCCTTGCCCGGGCAGGACATTCGGGAAATACGTGAAGTGATGTCGCACCCTATCGCCCTCATGCAGTGCGAAGACTTTCTCGACACGCTGGTGGACGTGAAGGTGGTGGAACACGAAGACACGGCGTTGGCAGCCCGCGATGTGGCTACCAAGCAGATGAAACATTGCGCTGCAATATGTAGCACGCGTGCTGCCGAAATTTATGGACTGAATATTTTAGCGAGGGGAATTGAGACTAACAAGCACAATTTTACTCGCTTTCTTATTTTTGGAGAGAAATGGGCCGTGGAAGAACTCCAGAAAGACGAGGTCATTAACAAATCGTCCATCGTTTTCACCTTGCCGCATTCAGAAGGAAGCCTTGCCAAGGTGCTGTCCGTGCTTTCTTTCTATGACATCAACCTCACCAAGATACAATCACTGCCCATCATCGGTCGCGAATGGGAATATCAATTCTACTTGGATTTGAAGTTTGCCGATTTGGAACGGTATCACCAATCGTTGAATGCGATCCGGCCTTTGATTAGTGAACTGAAAATATTGGGAGAATACCCGGAAGGTGTACAGAGCGAAATTGTGAATGCGTGATCTTACAACAGAATCTATGAAAAAAAATATCTTGCCTGCCGACAGGCTCAACACAGTCAACGAATACTACTTCTCCATCAAGCTGAAGGAAGTAGCCGAAATGAATGCACAAGGGAAAAATGTCATCAGCCTCGGCATCGGTAGCCCCGATTTGCCACCGTCGGACGAAACAGTGGAGGAGTTGTCACGCATAGCTCGATTGCCCGATGCGCATGGCTACCAGCCTCATGTAGGCGTGCCGGAACTGCGCAAAGCGTTTGCCGGTTGGTACAAGTGTACATACGGAGTTGAACTGGATGCGGCGAAGGAAATTCAGCCGTTGATGGGCTCGAAGGAGGGAATCCTGCACATTTCGCTGGCTTTTCTCAATGCGGGCGACAAGGTGCTGGTGCCGAATCCGGGATACCCGACCTACAGCTCGGTGAGCAAACTGATCGGGGCTGAAATCCAGACTTACGACTTGGACGAAAACAACAATTGGCAGCCCGATTTCGAGGCTTTGGAACAGATGGACTTGTCCCAAACGAAATTGATGTGGATCAATTATCCGAATATGCCCACAGGAGCCAACGGATCGATGGAGCTGTTTGAAAAGATTGTCGATTTCGGTCGCCGTCATGGCATCGTCATTGTCCACGACAACCCTTATAGCTTGATTCTGAACGAGAACCCGATCAGCATCCTGCAAGTGGAGGGAGCAATGGACATTTGCATCGAGCTCAATTCGATGAGCAAGTCGCACAACATGCCCGGCTGGCGCATCGGCATGATGGCTTCCAACCCGCAGTTTGTGCAATGGGTGCTGAAAGTGCTGAGCAACATCGAGAGCGGCATGTTCAAAGCCATGCAACTGGCGGCTGCAAAAGCACTGAACAACTCCGCCGAATGGCACCGTGAGAACAACATCGAGCTGTACGCCAAACGCCGCAGCCTCGCCGAACAGATCATGGCGCAACTTGGATGCACCTTCGACCCGAATCAAGTAGGGATGTTCCTCTGGGGACGAATTCCCGATTCGTATGGAAGCAGCGAGAAACTGGCCGACAAGGTGTTGTATGATGCCCGCGTATTTCTCACCCCCGGATTTATTTTCGGAAGCAAAGGCGAACGGTATATCCGCATCTCGCTCTGTTGCAACGAGAAAATGCTGAAAGAAGCCTTGGGGCGGATAAAAGGATTGAAACAATAAAAAGCAAACATCATCGACGCATGAAATTCCACCCCGTTCAAAAACAAGCCAAGGATAATACAACTGTAATCCTCCGTGAAGCCACAAGCCTTGATGCCGGCGAGCTGCGAAGGGTGGTGAAAGAATACGTCGAAGAGAGTGAATTTATTCCATATTCCGAAAACGAGTACCAGCTAACGTTGGAAGATGAAATCAAATGGATTGAGTCATTCCATGAAGTGCCAAATAGCTTGTTGATCCTTGCCCTTGTGGATAGAAAAATCGTGGGAAACATCACCCTGACGGGAAACAAACGGCAACAGCTTCAGCATACGGCCATCGTAGGGTTGGGCATGTTGAAGTCTTTCCGGGGAAAAGGATTGGGGCGGATCTTGTTTGAGGCCGCTATCGGATGGGCAAGGGATCATTCCTCACTGGAATCCTTGACCTTGGAGGTAAACGAGGCAAACCATGTGGGACGGAAGCTCTACGAGAGTCTTGGGTTTGCCGAAGTGGGGAGGCTGCCTCGAAATGTAAAATTTAGCACAACTTATTATACAGATACTATAATAATGACAATGAAAACAAATATCAATAATTAATTATGAAATTAGAATCGATCTTATTACCCGGAGTGGATGCGAAACGTCCGTTCCTCATCGCTGGGCCTTGCAGCGCCGAAACAGAAGAACAAGTGATGACCACCGCCAAGGCGTTGGCTGAAAACGGAGTGAAAATCATGCGTGCCGGCATCTGGAAACCACGTACCAAACCCGGAGGATTTGAAGGAATCGGAAGTGAAGGTTTGGCTTGGTTGAAGAAAGTGAAGCAAGAAACCGGAATGTATGTTTCCACCGAAGTGGCTACTCAAAAGCACGTGTACGAAGCCTTGAAATATGGCGTGGACTTGCTTTGGATCGGTGCCCGCACCACAGCCAACCCGTTTGCCGTGCAGGAAATCGCGGAAGCGTTGCAGGGTGTGGACATTCCTGTGCTGGTGAAAAACCCAGTGAATCCCGACCTCGAATTGTGGATCGGTGCTTTGGAACGCCTCAGCAATGTCGGCTTGACCAAAATCGGTGCTATTCACCGTGGATTCAGCTCTTACGACAAAAAGATCTACCGCAACTTGCCTCAATGGCACATTCCGATCGAACTGAAACGTCGTTATCCCGACCTGCCCATCATCTGCGACCCCAGCCACATCGGCGGAAAACGCGACTTGATCCAACCTCTTTGCCAGCAGGCTATGGACTTGGCTTTCGATGGTCTGATTATTGAAACGCATTGCAATCCGGAAGCTGCTTGGAGCGATGCCTCGCAACAGGTGACTCCCGCCCGCCTGAAAGAAATATTGGATTCGTTGGTGATCCGCGACAAGGGTCAAAGCACCGAAGACTTGTCTGACCTGCGCCGTCAAATCGACGAATTGGACAACCAATTGCTTGAGCTGTTGGCAAAACGGATGCGTGTGTCGAAGGAAATAGCCACCTTCAAGAAGGAACATTCGATGACCGTGGTGCAAACTGGGCGTTACGACGAGATCATGAACACCCGCGTAGCACAGGCCGGAGAAATGGGCATGGACCAAGATTTCATGCGCACCGTGCTGGAAGCCATCCACGAGGAATCGGTAAGACAACAAGTGGAGATACTGAACAAATAAGCCAACGATGGAAGTCTTTAGGCAAAGGATACCCAAAACTACGTACATCCTTTGGGGGGTGTGCGTAGTTGGGCTTTCGTTGTTCATCTATTCCAAATTGAATGCCCCGCCAAAGGATTCGGTTTACAGGCTC
>MKRS01000755.1 GCA_001897035.1 Bacteroidales bacterium 45-6 | reverse complement strand
TGTTTTATTTATTACTTTTACAACCAGTGATTGACTGATTCGAATAAAGTAGTGAACCATCTTTGCCCAAACAGTGAAACATAAATTTTTCTCATCATTCCAATCTTGGTGTATCCGCCATCGACTCCATTATCCGCATCGCCGTTTTTGGATGCTGATGTTTTTTTTATGCTTCTTGGTGTGGTTTCTTTTTTGCTTACCTCGTCCACTGTTTGATGCGCCTTACACGACGGTGATAGAGGATGCCGAGGGTAATTTCCTGTCTGCCCGAATCGCCCCCGATCATCAGTGGCGGTTTCCTGAATCCGATTCAGTGCCCTATAAATTTCGGGAAGCGATACGCTGCTTTGAAGACGAATATTTCTACTACCATCCCGGGGTGAATCCTGTTTCGATCTGCCGTGCCCTTTGGCAAAATATCCGCAAGGGGCGAGTGAAAAGTGGCGGAAGCACCATCACCATGCAGGTGATCCGGTTGAGCCTCAATCACCAAAACCGCAACCTGTTTTCCAAATTGCATGAGACGGTGCTGGCTTTCCGGCTAGAGTTGGGCTACAGCAAAAAAAATATACTGAATATTTATGCCTCACATGCTCCTTTCGGAAGCAACGTGGTGGGGCTGGAAGCGGCCTCCTGGCGTTATTTCGGGCGTTCGGCGGCACGTCTTTCGTGGGGAGAAACGGCTGCTCTGGCCGTGTTGCCGAATGCACCCGCTTTGATTTTCCCCGGAAAAAACCACCGGATGTATCTCTTGAAACGTAACAGGCTGCTCGACAAATTGCGCAGGCTCAAGGTGATCGATCGCACCACCTGTGAGCTGGCCAAAGCCGAGCCGCTGCCGGACAGACCTCGTCCACTGCCACGCTATGCCCCTCATTTGTTGGACAAAATTATAGCCGACGGACACAAGGGTGAACGGGCAAAGACCTCGCTCCACTCGGCGTTCCAGCAGCAGGTGTCGCAGATTGTGCGGAAATATGTGCAGTTTTATTCGTCCAATTATATTCAGAACATGGCCGTAATCGTGGTCGATACGCGTTCCGGCGAAATACGTGCCTATGTGGGAAATGCCGAAATAAAAGGGCTCAACAACAATGCCTATGTGGACAATGCGGTAGCTCCACGGAGTTCGGGAAGCATTCTCAAACCTTTTCTGTATGCAGCCATGCTGAACGACGGGGAGTTGCTGCCCAATGCATTGGTCTCGGATATTCCAACTCATTTTGGAAATTATTCGCCCGAAAATTTTGAAAAAGTATATGCGGGTGCTGTGCCTGCCGATATGGCCCTTGCCCATTCGCTCAACGTGCCAGCCGTGCGCGAACTCGACCAATACGGCGTGCCGAGGCTTTACCACGTGTTGCAGGGCCTTGGCTTCTCTACGATCAACAAGACTCCCGACTATTACGGACTGTCGCTCATCCTTGGAGGTGCCGAAGTGAACCTGTGGGAAACCGTGTCTGCCTATGCAAGCATGGGGCGTTCCTTGCTGTCTTATACGTCCAACAACCACCGCTACCTTTCGGACGACTACCGCCCGATCAGCTATTTTCCAAACAGGAATAGCGATTCAAATCTTGTGCCGGAGCAAAAACTCGGTGCAGGTTCGCTTTGGTACACCATGGAGGCGCTGGCCACCGTGAACCGCCCGTGGGGGGAAATTGGCTGGGATTATTTTGCCTCCAGCCACAAGATTGCTTGGAAAACCGGAACCAGTTTCGGCTCGCGGGATGCTTGGGCGGTGGGGGTCACTCCTCAATACACCATCGGCGTGTGGGTGGGGAATTCCACGGGCGAAGGACGTCCGGGACTCACCGGCGTGACACATGCCGCTCCCGTGATGTTTGAAATCTTCAAGGTGCTCAATGTCAGTTCTTGGTTCGAGCAACCGTTGCAGGACATGGTGAAAATCTCGGTGTGCAAGCAAAGTGGTTTCCGGGCCACAGACAATTGCGAATCCGAAGAAAGATGGGTGCCCAAGAAGGGGGGCAAGGTTAAGGCTTGCCCTTTCCACACACGGGTCTTCCTCGATTCCACCGGCACTTACCGGGTCAATGGCGACTGCTACCCTGTGGCAAAGATGAGGATGGCCTCCTGGTTTCTGTTGCCGCCCTCGCAAGAATATTTTTATCGCCAAAACCATCCTGAATACAATCCGTTACCTCCCTTCGCTCCGG
Organism: Bacteroidales bacterium 45-6; assembly: GCA_001897035.1. GTDB lineage: Bacteria > Bacteroidota > Bacteroidia > Bacteroidales > Dysgonomonadaceae > UBA1309. The sequence continues at coordinate 2,643 of MKRS01000755.1, read as the reverse complement.
GTTGTACCCCTCGCTCTGAAGCGGTACTCGACATATTGGTGCCCGACAACAACACGGCCATTTTCATTCCCAAAGGGATCAATGGCGAAACCGGGCTTATCATCTTCGAGGCTGTTCACCGAAAACCTGGCGCCGAGTTGTTCTGGCATATAGATAACCAATACGTGGGTACAACCAAAGGTGTGCACAAGATAGAACTTTCGCCTCCGGCAGGCAATCATGTCCTCACGGTGGAGGATAATGAAGGAAACATGGTGCGGCGCAAATTCAAAGTGAAATAGCTTTGCTCTTACTTTTTCATCCTTGGCCTGATGAAGTTTTTTCTGATAGCGTAAAACGAATGATGTTTCTCCCGCCCGGATTGTTCCGTTTATCTCCTAACTTTGTATCAACAAAATACCGTTCCATGACTTCGAACGCACTGCAAAAAATAAAAGCAGCTATCCATTCAATAGTGCCAACCGCAGATGAAGATTGGAAGCTCTTGGCCGATTGCATATCGGTGAAAACAATCCCCAAGAATGGATTTCTCTTGGAGGAGGGACAAGTGTGCGATTTCATAGCCTTCGTCAACTACGGGGAAGCGATCTATTTCAGGACATTGGACAACGGAAACGACGTTACTACCGACTTCGCTTTTTCTGGCGACTGGGTCACCAACAACCTCAGCCGGATCCATCGATGCCCGTCCCACTTGAGCATCAAGGCCATTGAGGAAACCGAAGCCTGCATTATTGGGCAAAGCGACATCGAGATGCTCTACCGGAAAATCCCTGCGCTGGAACGCTTCGGCAGGCTGCTGATCGAGCAAGCCTATGTTCGTCAGGTGCAGTTGAGCATCGACCTCCAGACCTTGTCGGCCACCGAGCGATACCAAAAATTGTTGGAAGAGCATCCCGACATCCTCCAAAAAATCCCGCTCTACCACATTGCCAACTACTTGGGCATTGCACCCAAATCGTTAAGCCGAATCCGCAACTCGATGTTTGGAAAAGATGGAATTTGGTAACAAATGCGGAGGATCTTTCTTCTTCGAAATGCTGACCTTTGCATCAGAAAACAAACCAATCATGTCAGCAACAATGAAAAGAAAAGCTATTGTATTCGTTTTATGCACCTACTTCAGTGTGCAAGTTTTTTCGCAGGAAACAGCCCGCGACAGTTCCTCACTCCAAAGGAGCGAATGCCATTTCAAGGGGAAACAAGCCTTGGAAGTGGAAAGCCTGTTCCCCATGTTCATCACCGGCGGCTTCCACCTCGGCATCGGCTATCGGTTAGATAAATTCCGAATCCGGGCAAGCGTCATCAACGGCGGCTCCTACAATGCGGAAGAAGCCGGAGTGAACCACTCAAGCGATTTCAAGCGGTATTACAAGACATCTCCGGGAATTTTCCTTGGCTACAACGTATGGAAAAACCTGGAAGTATATTCCTACCTCGAATTCCACACATTTGGAATAGAGCAAAAAAGCACCGGTGTGAAGAAAAACCTCTTCAGCACCGATTTCGGAGGAGGAGTGGGCTACCAATTCTTCGTGTGGAAAGGAGCCTACGTGCAGCCCGCCTTCCACGTCTATCTGCGGAAAAGCAAGAGCTTGGACTTTGGCGATGCAACCTATAAGATCCCAACCGTAGATCTATCTCCCGTCATTCGGATCGGATACCGATTTTGGAGCAGGTGAACCGCGAGAGGCGGATGAGGAGTTTTTGAGCTCGGAGTGTATGTTTTATTCCAATGAATTTATTTCGTCGATGATGTTTTCTTTGTTGATGATGTACATGCCTAATCTTTCGGTCGATACTCCATTCTTCAATTGGTAGGTAATTGGGGTTCGCTGTTGTTTACGCAAATGCCAAGATGGCGAAAAGCGATGGAATCCATTCCCGATAATTCATCCCCAACTTCCTGGATATGCGTGGAAACTACAAAAAGAGAACTTTTCACCTTTGAAAATGCGGAAAGTATCCCCAATGTTCCGTCGAAAGCATCCTTGGCATTTCACCAGCCGCAAGCCGGTACACATCGATGTTTCGGATTTGTCGGAGCAGCTTGTGATGCAAGGCGATGAAACACACATCCGCCAAACGATTGCCAACCTGATTGACAATGCCATCAAATATTCGGGAGAAGAAGTGTCCATCACGATACAAGCCGCGAGCGAAGCCCGAAATGTCCGGGTGGCAATCATAGGCAACGGCTTCGGCATCGCTCCCGAGAAGCAGGAATTTGTTTTTCAGAAATATACCCGCGTGCATAGCAAGGAGGAATCAATATCCGGATTTGGCATTGGCCTCAGCTATGTGAAAACCGTAATTGAGAAGCATGGCGGAAGCATATCGCTTTCGAGCAAGCCCAACCAAGGGAGTGAATTTGCATTCAGCCTGCCTGTTGGCGCATAAACCTGGGAACACGTAATACGAAAAATACTTTATGCCCAAAATATTACTGATAGAAGACGACACGAATCTGGCATTCATGATTGCCGACGGCATGGAAGGTGAAGGTTTTGAAACGAAAACGTTTGCCTCCGCAGAAGAGGCCTTGCCTGCATTTCTGGAGTTCAGACCCGATATTGTGTTTACGGACGTGAACCTGAAAGGCGAGATGGATGGATTTGAGTTGGCAAGACGTATTCGGAATCT
>MKRS01000754.1 GCA_001897035.1 Bacteroidales bacterium 45-6 | reverse complement strand
TCCACCGGCACAAATAAGCCCTTCCCTGTTTCTGCCATAGTTAAGCGCAATCCGCGTACGCGAAAAAGTATAGCTGCTTCCCAACCGGTAATAATGAATATTACTGTCGCCATAATTATGCATATCGCCAATAAAGCATGTAAACGATGGAGCGGCAGAAAATTCAATAAGCGCAGCCGCCCAGTTTTTCAGGTAATCGCCGCTCCAGAGATGTTGCAGCTCAAAGCGAAAAGAGTTTTTTGCTGTTGGTTGCCAGCGCAGATCTCCGGCAACTATATGCGACTTATACAAGCTGCTTTCCTTCCCAATAATCACAGGATTGAATTGCTGGTTTGCATAAAACAGGTGAGCAAGCATGGATGTGCTGAATCTTTTCTCTATATCAAGATTAATATCCTGGTAATATTTTGTTTTACCTGTAGCAAAAAAATCATAGCCGTTAATTACATCGCCCTGCAGATTGTAGTAGGTTGACGCATTTAGTGATAACTGCATTCCATATTTACCTCCTGTCACACTTCCTTGCGGAAGGTTATACTGTATATCCAGTTGCCCGCCTGTTTCTCCGTTGCCCATGGTGTTATGTGGATTTAACACAGCGAGCGAATAGCTGTGTTGTTTTGTTAATGCGGGTAAATAATTCAGATCACGCCCGATCCCGGTTATGCCACGTGTTGTACCAAATTGCATGTATTCCAGCCTGCGCAATGTTCACAAACTTCCAAAGCCAGGGGTATTATATCCAATTTCCAGCAGCAAAGCGCTGCCATCTTTGTTACGGTTATTAGTATATACACTGTTATCCTTCGACTTATATGCATACTCACCCTGCAGGCTGAGTGCATGCACATTCCAGTTTATATTAAAGGAATATGCCTGCACATTAAGATTGATTGGCTCCTGCCCGGCATAACTTACATATCGGTTTATCATATTAACAGCGGCATCTGCTGTTGAGTTTTCAAGTTTTAATAAAGATGCGATATCTACAGACAAACCTGCAGCCTTGATATT
>MKRS01000753.1 GCA_001897035.1 Bacteroidales bacterium 45-6 | reverse complement strand
GCGTCGATTCCAACGATGACCGGCATTTCGGGTTGTTCTTTCACTGCGTCGTACACTCCCAGCGCCATTCGGTCGCTCATGGCGAAAATCACATCTATCCTTGGATGCGGTTTCGACTCGATTTGGCGCATGATTTTTTCGGCATCTTTCTTGTACCATTCGGTGTGGTATTCGCCCACGATGCGTAATCCTGGATGCCGGGATATTTCCTTGATGAAGCCCTCGTGCCTTTCTGCATCGGAGGTGGATCCTTTAAGTCCTCTTATTTCAAGGATATTTGCCCCGTTTCTCATCGATTGGGCAATGTAGATTCCTGCGTTTTTCCCCACTTCCCGGTTGTCCGCCCCCACGAAAGCAGTATAATTGTTGCTTGCAACTTTCCGGTCAATCAGTATGACGGGAATTCCGCTCTTGTATATCTCTTCCACCACCGGGGTGAGGCTTTGTGCTTCGTTGGGAGAGATGACGAGCAAGTCCACTTTTTGCTTGAGAAAAGAACGGATGTCTTCTATCTGTTTAGAACTATTGTCCTTGACTGTCTTGATCTTGAGTTGAAGGTGCGGATAAAAAGCTGTTTCCTGGATCATCTCCAGGTTCTGCACCTTGCGCCATTCGTCGTCGCTGCATTGGGAAACACCGATGACAAACTTAGCTCTCTTGTTTTCTTTGCAAGAAGAAGTGAGCAACAGAATGAGAATGAGAAAAAGTACAAGTTTTTTCATGCAATATATCAGATCGTCGGTGGAGGATTGGAAACAAAAGTACGGAAAGTTAGCAAGAACTTTCCGTCTCAAAACTTTTTTTCATTTATCGTTGAACACAAAAAGCTCTTTATTTTCGGAACAGTTCCATGTAAGCATCTGGCATTTGTGGCATGGCACCGTGTTGTTGGCACACATAGGCGGAGGCTTCCACGGCGAGTTGGTGCGCCTCTCCGATGGGCCGACCATGGAGGTAAGCAGCCACAAAAGCTGCTGTGAACGAGTCGCCGGCTCCTACAGTGTCAGCCACATGCACTTTGGGGGTGGGTAGGCAGGAGAATTCTTTTTCCGTGAAGACCAGACTCCCGTCAACGCCTTTCGTTAATATCACCACCGCAAGTTGATATTCATTCAAAAGCTTGGTGCAGATTTCTTGTTCGGTGTAATCTTGAAGATCAAACATTTGGGAGATGATATTTATTTCCTCGTCATTTATTTTCAGCATGTTTGCTCTTTTGAGCGATTCTTCGATTATTTCTTTGGAATAGAAATGTTGCCTGAGATTGATGTCGAAAATTTTCAAACAATCGTCTGGCACTGTTTCCAGAAATCGTAAGATCGAGTTTCGCGACACTTCATTCCGCTGAGCCAGAGATCCAAAGCACACGGCAGTCGTGTTTTTAGCCAAGTTGTCCGCTCGATTGGAGAACGGCATGTTGTCCCAAGCTACATTTTCGCATATTTCATACTGAGGTATTCCGGCTCCGCTCAAAGTGATTTGCACGGTACCCGTAGGGAAATCGGTGGTTTCGAGCAAGTAGTTCAGTTGTTTGCCTTCCAGAGCATTCAGAATTTCTTTTCCCAACAGGTCGTTGCCGATAGCACTCACGGCATATCCGTTGAAGCCAAACTGCGAAGCATGGTATGCAAAATTAGCGGGAGCTCCCCCCAATACTTTTCTTTCGGGAAAAACATCCCACAGGATTTCTCCCAGACCGACGATTATTTTATTCATCACGTTTTTTATTCTTTTTGATTGATAATTATCTGTTAAAGCTACTGTAAAATCAGGAATCGATTATTCTGAAATGTTTTTCTTGAGCTTCGATGACATGAAAATCAAGTAGGCCACGCCTACCGACAACACAACCAAGGCGCCCATTTGTGAAGCAAGTGTGTCGGCCAAAAAACCCATGAGCAAGGGAAAAATTGTTCCCCCGAACAACCCCATAATCATCAGCCCCGACACTTCGTCCTTTTTGTCAGGCAAATGTAGCAATGCCTGCGAGAAGATAATGGGGAAAACATTGGAATTTCCCAACCCCACCAAGGCGATGCAAGCATAAATGAACGAAATGTTGTGGGCAAAAAATAAGCCTCCAATGCCAATGGCCATCAACACAATGCTTATCGCAAAAAAGGACTTGGCCGAGAAACGGGTAAGGACAAAGGCTCCGGTGAAACATCCAATAGTTCTGAATACGAAATAGATGACAGTGGCATAACCGGCATCCTCAATGGGCATCTGCAGGCGTTCCATCAGTATTTTGGGAGCCGTGGTGTTGACACCTACATCGATGCCCACGTGGCATACAATGCCCACGAAACAACAGAATATGAATCCCTTGCCCAAAAGCGAAAAACAGTCTTTGAACGTGGCTGTTTTCTTGTTTTGCGTTTCTTCATCGATATGGGTCATTCCCAGCCAGATTGTGGCGGCGATCCCAATTATGGCAAACAGCGGAAACAAGATCCGCCAGTTGTCGAAGGCGAGGGCAAAGCGCGCCATCAGGATGGGGGCGATGAAAGAGGCGATGGCTTTCACGAACTGCCCCGTAGTGAGCGAGCTGGCGAGCTTATCCCCTTTCACGATATTGGACAACAAGGGGTTGAGCGACACCTGCATGAGTGTGTTGCCGATGCCCAGCAATGCAAACGAAATAAGCATGGCGGCATAGTTGTAGGCAAGCACCGGCACCATGAGCGAGGCTACCGTCACTACCAAACTGAGCAACACGGTCTTGCGGCGTCCGATCCGCGACATCAATAATCCGGTGGGTACCGAGAAGATCAAAAACCAGAAGAACACCATTCCCGGGAAAACATTGGCCGCGGAGTCCGACAGGTTAAGGTCTTTTTGTACGTAATTGGATGCCGTTCCCACCAGATCGACGAATCCCATGGCAAAGAACGCCAGCATGAGGGGGATTAGTTTCGAAAAACTATTTTTTCCTTGTGTCTCCATTCCTTTTACTTTATTTTATAAACGGTTAGATTGTTGATTGTGATATTTGAATTGGACTTGAACTCCAGCGAATTGTATGCTTCGGTTGGAAAAACTGAATTGGTTTGAACCACTTCCCCGTTGTCAACGAAACATTCGATCGATGATTTATCCACTAAAATCTGGAACTTGTAGCTCGTCTTTTTTTCGAATGGAGCTTGGCTCCCTCTCGGGGCAAAGCTTGCGCTGAAAGCCGTATTTCCGCTTTTGGAACGATCTACGGTGAAATGACCATTGGGGAGGTCGAACTGAAAATCCACCTTTTCGCCTTTGTTATTTGCTAAAGCGAAGCTAAACAGGGTGGAGTTTTCCGGCTTGAGTGTCATCTCGATTTCGTAAGCCCCTTTGTTGTCCTTCACCAAGTTTTTGATCGATTGAGTTTTGTCCACTTCAATCGGGACGAATGTGGTTTTATCCTTTCTGAGTGCTTCGATCTCTTTTGCCGGACAATTGGCGAGGATGAGGTGCTTTCCGTTGTGGATTAGTTTCAATTCGCGAGGCAAAGTCATTGCTCCTCTGAAATCGGTCTGGGGAAGGAGATTGGCGTAATCCCAGTTGTTCATCCATCCCATCAGCAGGCATCGCCCCTCGGAAGGTGGAATATTACTCCAGGTGACTCCTGCGTAATTGTCGCGGCCGTAGTCGAGCCAAAGGGGATAGGGCAAATTGTCGGCATGGAAGGACTTTCCGTCAAAATCTCCGATGAAATATTGAGTTGCACTTCCTCCGTTAGGCCCGCCGGGATTAATGCTGACAAGCAACGCCCATTTCTTTTGTGTGCCATACGGAAGTTGGATAAGGTCGGGGCATTCCCATACGCCACCGTGTGCCCCCATTCCGCTGCCGAATTCGCTCAGTTTTTTCCAGTTTTTCAAATTGGGAGAACCATAGAACGAAATAGTTTGGGATGTGGCTAATGCCATTACCCATTGGTGACTTTCTTCGTGCCAGAACACTTTGGGATCGCGGAAGTCGGCAATACCGGGATCTGACAATACTGGATTTCCTTCGTATTTCTTGAAACTCCGCCCCTTGTCGAGGCTGTAAGCAATTGATTGCCTTTGGCTTTTTCCGGCGGAAGTGTAGATGGCCACAAGGGCATTTTTCCCGAAACCAGCGGTGTTGTCTTTGTCCACCACCGCACTCCCCGAAAATATCGCACCCAGCGAATCCGGTGCCAGTGCAACAGGTAGCATCTGCCAATTAGTCAAGTCTTTGCTTACGAAGTGTCCCCAGTGCATGTTTGCCCACCGCGAACCATAAGGGTTGTATTGGAAAAACAGGTGGTATTCGCCATCGAGATACACCATTCCGTTCGGATCGTTCATCCAGCCGTGATCGGGTGACAGGTGGTAGATCGGGCGATAGGTTTCTTGGTAATTGAAATCAAAGCTGTCGGACAATTTGATCTGCGAGAAACCTGTGTCGGTTTTCTTCACATGGGCAAATTTTAGAGCCACCTTTTTTCCTTTGTAGGCCGATATATCAATGGGAATCCAATAGTCCGTGTGCGTTTGCGCTACCCGGATGTGCATCGGCTCACCTGAATTCTTGCCATCGACCTTGAGCTGAACCTCCGACTCAGGGCCATTGTCTTCAATGGGCAAGAGCAGATAGCGGCGGTTTGCGTCGAATGTCAATTCATAGTCAACCATGAATATGCTTTTCTTGTTGTCGCTCATGGCGATGTCATCCACCAATATATGTCCCCACGGGCCGCGTTGATTGTCCACGATGCGGATCGAGGCTTTTTTCCCTTTGTAGGCTTTCACATCCCAGGTCATTTGCAACAGTCTCTCACCTTCCACCAGCGAGTGGCTTTTGCAGACAACTTGTCCGCCA
>MKRS01000752.1 GCA_001897035.1 Bacteroidales bacterium 45-6 | reverse complement strand
AATGGATGTGGCAGGGCCCTGCTCGCTTCCCCCGCGCGCTCAAGAACGCCGGTTGGGAAGTCGCGGCACTCTGTCGAAAGGGGGAGGGGATCAGCTACACGCGCTTTGTTGATCGGTTCTTCTTCACCGACACCTCGGATGAATATGCCATCATCCGAACCCTTCATGAAGCCATCTCCCAATGGCGCCCGGATCTGATCCTGCCCGGCACAGACCTTATGGTGGAGACTCTCCAAAAGTATCGAGATCTGGTCGAGATGGGCCAACTCGAATTGGACGACTCCATGACCGCCGTCGTCAACAACTCAACGTTTCCCCCCGGCGCCTTCCGGTACGTCCTCTCCAAGATCGACCTCCTCAACGAACTCGCTGAGCGAGGAATCCGCATCGCCCCGCAGCGAGAGCTGGCGACCATGGGCGATGCCGACATCTTCGTAACCGAACACGGCTATCCCGTCCTCCTCAAGCCCGACCAAGGCTTCGCCGGTTCGGGAATCGAAATCTGCCACAGCGAGGAAGAACTCATCGAGGCCCTCAACCGCATCATGTTTGGCCCAGAAAGAGTCCGCTATTGCATCCAGAAATACCTCGGTAACCTCACCGCTCAAATCGAATTCGTCGCCAAGGAAGGAAAGTTGCTCGCCTGGAACTGCGCTTTCCGAGTCAAGACGTTTCCTGGCGAAATGGGCCAAACATCTGTCGCCCGCGTCGTCAAGAGCCTAGAAATGTTGGACGCGGCCAAGGAAATCTCCAGTCTTCTCGGCTACAACGGAGTCGGCGTCGCCCAATTCGTTGTCAGCGACGAGTCATGTCAAGAAGCCTTCTTAATCGAACTGAATCCCCGATTCAGCTCCTTCGTGCACCTCTGGAACCTCCTCGGAACCGACATCGCCAAAGTCTTGAAAGCCGCCTGGTCAGGAGACCGGGTTGCTATCGAACCTCCGCGCGTAGGAGTCACCATCGCCCTCTGGCCCCAAGAAGCCATGCGGGATCCGCAGAGTGAATATATGACCGGG
>MKRS01000751.1 GCA_001897035.1 Bacteroidales bacterium 45-6 | reverse complement strand
AAGGCTTCAACGGGCAGCTTTCCGCCAACGAGATCCTCAACCAGATCTATTCGGTGGGTGAATCGGACGATTTGACCAACATCGTGTTCATGGGGATGGGCGAGCCGTTGGACAACTATCAGGAGGTGCGGAAAGTGATCGAAATACTCACTGCCGACTATGCCCTGGGCTGGAGCCCGAAGCGCATCACGCTGTCCACCACAGGTGTTACCCCGAAGCTGAAGCTGTTTCTGGAAGAGACGTCGGCACACTTGGCTGTCAGCCTGCACAACCCATTTCCGGCAGAGCGGCTAAAAATCATGCCGGCGGAAAAGGCTTTCCCGATCCAGGAAGTGATTGCCTTGCTGAAACAATATGACTGGTCGAAACAACGTCGCCTTTCGTTCGAATACATCATGTTCGACAAGCTTAACGACTCACTCCCGTTTGCTCGGGAACTCGTGCGCTTGCTCAACGGGCTCGATTGCCGGGTCAACCTGATCCGTTTCCATGCCATTCCGGGAGTTAACCTGAAAACATCGGACAACGAAACGATGGTGAAGTTCCGCGACTTCATGACCAACAAAGGGGTGACAACCACCATCCGCTCTTCCCGCGGGGAGGATATTTTTGCCGCTTGCGGCATGTTGGCCAATGTGAAGCAAAATGGTGAACAAGAGATCAAGTGACCGAGAGACCGGGTGACCAAGTAATTCAGTCATCCAGCATGGATATAAAATTGATTTCGAATTAGATTTACGGATTTACAAATCAACGAATTTACGGAAATGAGCAACAACTTAGTAAGAATAGGCGTAACGCATGGCGACATCAATGGCGTTGGTTACGAAGTGATCTTGAAAACTTTTGGCGATATACGTATTGCCGAGTCGTGCATCATCACGATATATGGCTCCTCGAAAGTGGCTTCTTTTCACCGTCGGGCGATGGAGCTTCAACCCGTGGTGTTGAACACTGTGGCGAGTGCTGCCGATGCTGTCGTGAACAAAATAAACATCCTGAACTGCTGTGCGGAAGACCTCAAGGTGGAGATCGGAAAATCCACTGAGGCGGCAGGGGAGGCGGCTTTCCTGGCATTGGAAAAAGCAACTGCTGACCTGAAGGATGGGTCAATAGACGTGCTGGTGACAGCGCCGATCAACAAACACAATATCCAGCGGGGAGAATTTCATTTTCCCGGACACACAGAATACCTGGAAGAAAAATTTGCTCAAAAAGGTGACAAGTCGCTGATGATCTTGGCCAACGATACCCTCCGGGTGGCATTGGTGACAGGGCACTTGCCCTTGGCGGAAGTACCTGCCGCATTGACCAAAGACAAAATTAAATCGACCATACGCATCTTCAACAAAAGCTTGCGACGCGACTTCGGCATTCAAAAGCCCCGCATAGCGGTGCTTTCGCTCAATCCACATGCCGGAGAAAAAGGCTTGTTGGGCAGTGAAGAAACGGTAATCATCACCCCAGCCCTGCAAGAACTTGAAGCCGATAAGATACTGGCGTTCGGGCCTTTCGCTCCGGATGGCTTTTTCGGTTCGGAATCTTTCAAACGCTTCGACGGCATCGTGGCCATGTACCATGACCAGGGCCTGATCCCTTTCAAAACCCTTGCCATGGAAAACGGTGTGAACTTCACGGCAGGCCTTCCGGTGGTGCGCACATCGCCTGACCACGGCACTGGCTACGACATTGCCGGCAAGAACGAAGCCTCCGAGGAGTCGTTCCGGCAAGCCCTCTATATGGCAATCGATGTTTTCAAAAGGAGAAAATGGTTCGACGAAGCCTCTGCCAACCCTTTGCGTAAGATGTACTTCGAAAAGAATAACGGCAAGGACGAGACCGTGGACCTGACCAAGGACGAACCGGAAATCTTGGTGTGAGCAAGCAGGCATTTCAACCGAGGTTAGTATTCTTTGGACGATAAGGGGAATTCGCAAAAACAGGAATTACGTTTTTGCTAAAGTCTGCTGTTTTTTTTATAAATTTGCGTGTTCTACGTATTGCAAAAATGAATGGGGCAAAAAAAGCTTTTTGATATTATAATAGCTACTGGCTTTGGTTCTGGTTTCGTGCCAGTTGGACCGGGCACAGCGGGGGCCTTGTTGGCCACGCTGATATGGTTGGGGGCTTTTTTTGCAGGATTGTCTTTCACGATGCTTCTTGTTTCAACAACCGTTGCCATCGTTGTTTTCACCCTTCTGGGCGTGAAAGCGGCAAATGTGTTGGAGCCGGAGTGGGGCGAAGATCCGTCCCGTATTGTGGTGGACGAAATGGTTGGGGTGTGGATCCCCTTGTTGGCTATCAATTCTGATAAGCATGTTGTCTTGTATGCGCTCGCGGCCTTTGCACTGTTCCGTTTTTTTGATATTCTCAAACCCTTGGGTATCCGGAAAATGGAGTCTGTCGGAGGAGGATGGGGAGTAATGTTGGACGATATTCTTGCTGGTGTTTATAGCTTTATTGTACTTAAAGGAATAATATGGCTAATCGGATAGCAAGGCTGATCGACGCATTGGCCCACAAAGGTGGGATATTTATGTTTTTGAGAGCACAATTTGCCTCCCAGGTAGCAAGCATTACCGACTTTACGGTGACGATTGTCCTTTTCAAGATATTTGGACTATTTTATGTGTATGCCACTTTTTTAGGTTCCGTTTTTGGCGGAATAGTCAATTGTGTGGTCAATTATCGGTTTACATTCAAAAGCTCCGATGTGAAGATGAAGCATGTGGCTGCCAAATACCTCCTAGTGTGGGTGTGCAGCATCTTCCTCAACACGTATGGAACGTATTTAGTGACGGAGCTGCTGGCAAATTTCACTTGGCTGAGGGAGTTTCTCGGGCACATGTTTGACGATGTTTTCCTTGTTTCCAAACTTTTTGTTTCGTTGCTTGTTGGTCTTCTATGGAATTACAACATGCAGCGTTTTTTCGTGTACAGGAACTACAACATCCGGAAAACATTGACCAGCATCAAGGACAAAAGCCTGTCTGTCACAAAGTCCGACGATTATGTGATGGATATTCCTTCAGAAGAAGAGCAGCAGGTGGCTGAGGAAATGGGCAAATAAGGTTTCGATAGTTTTGATCGTTATTTTTATTAAATAAATAATAGGATGCGTTGGCACAAAAGTCAGCGCACACACAAAAATTGAGCGATTTATGAAAGCAAGAGATTTTGCACAGCAACTCATTTATAAGATAATAGACCCGGTTGTCCGCGGAATGGTGAAGATTGGCATAACGCCCAATTTTATTACGGGTTCGGGCTTGGTGCTGAATGTTGTCGCTTGTGCCGTGTTTATCTACGGGGCGGTCAATGGCGAACGAGGCGATTTCCACTATGTGGGATGGGCCGGGGGAATTATCCTTTTTGCCGGGCTTTTCGACATGATGGACGGGCAGTTGGCTCGGATCGGGAAAATGAGCTCGCGCTACGGTGCCTTGTTCGACTCGGTTCTTGACAGGTACAGCGAGCTGATTGTTTTCTTCGGGATTTGCTATTATCTGATTTTGCAGGGATATTTTTTCAGTTCTTTGTTTGCATTCCTGGCATTGATTGGCTCGTTGATGGTGAGCTACATCCGTGCGAGGGCCGAAGGGCTGGGCATAGAATGCAAGGGTGGATTTATGCAACGGCCCGAACGTGTGGTGATTACGGCTTTGGGGGCCATCGGTTGCGGGGTTTTCTTTCACCTGAAGGGTGATTACAAAATTTATGTGGATGGGGTGAAGTTTCCTGTTTTCGAGCCGATTCTCATCTTTGTGATACCGATCGTGTTTGTTGCCGTGTTTGCCAATATCACAGCCCTTGGGCGTTTGAACCATTGTCGGCGGGTGCTGACAGAATTAGACAAGAACAAGAATAAATGAAAATAGATATTTCGCTGCCAAGCAAAAGGGAAATCATCATTTCGGTTGCTATCTCCGTTGTCTTTCTTATTCTAACAGCTATTTTTGTCGGATATCGTCCCGAGCATTCCTTGCTGGTGGGTCTTTTCCTGTTGCTGTTCTTTTTGAATACGAATACGCGCAAGCTTGCCTTCGGCCTGCTCCCGTTTCTCTTGTTTGGCATCTCCTACGATTGGATGCGGGTATATCCCAACTATAAGGTCAACTCCATCGATGTGGCGGATCTGTATAATTTGGAAAAATTGCTTTTCGGGATACACTTGGATGGCAAAATCCTAATCCCGAGCGAATTTTTTGCGACCTACCACCTGCCTGTCCTTGATTTCCTTTGCGGGATATTCTATTTGGGCTGGGGGCCGATTCCGTTGGCTTTCGGGTTGTTTCTGTATGCCAAAAAGCACCGGGACAACTTCCTCCGTTTCGGGATAGTCTTTTTGTTTGTGAATCTGCTTGGGTTTCTGGGCTATTACATCCATCCAGCCGCACCACCTTGGTATGCCATGCACTACGGCTTTACGGCAGTCATTAACACGCCCGGCAACATGGCGGGATTGGCCCGCTTCGACGAATTGCTTGGCTTGCCCATTTTCAACTCGATATACGGTCGCAATGCCAATGTGTTTGCTGCCGTGCCCTCGCTGCACTCCGCCTACTTGGTTGTCGTGCTGTTCTATGCGTTTCGCGACAAGGTGAACTGGGCCATCAAGTCCGTTGTGATTTTGTTCATGCTCGGGATTTGGTTCACGGCAGTTTACACTGGACACCACTACCTGGTGGATGTCATACTTGGAATCTCGTGTGCCGTTGTCGGAATATTCTTGTTCGAAAAAGGCTTGATGAAGCTGCCCGCCTTTGCGAATTTCTATCAAAGATACCTCGAACGGGTGAAATAAGGGTGTCCGGGACATGTTCCGTTTGCATTTCAGTTCAGGATTTA
>MKRS01000750.1 GCA_001897035.1 Bacteroidales bacterium 45-6 | reverse complement strand
GCGGACGAAGTCGAACTCTTCCTGCGTGAACGTATCCGCCGGGATGGGTTCACGCAGGAAGAGTTCGACTTCGTCCGCACACAGTTTCTCCGTTCGGGAAAGCAACTTTATGAAACGCGAGACGAACGGAAAAGCGATACGTTTGCTCAGGAATGTATGAACAATTATGTAAAGAACACTCCTATTTTTTCGGCAAAACACCGGCAGGCCATCAATCAGCTTATGCTGGGAAAAATGACACTTCAGGAAGTGAATGAAATGATAAACAAGCTGGTGACCCTCGAAAATAATGTTTTAGTGATTTCTGCTCCGGAAAGAATTAAAGAGAGCCTTCCCAAGGCGGAGCAGATGGCAAACTTCTTTTCCTGGGTGCGAAATATCAAGCTGGACACCTATGAGGAGGAGAAAGTTGACAAGCCTCTGATTTCGGCGCAAATAGCTCCGGGAGCAATTGTAAAAACGGAAAAGGGAATCTATGGATCCACCGAATGGACGTTGCAGAACGGAATCCGGGTAGTTGCATTGCCAACGACTTACAGCCGCAATCAAATACAGATGGACGGACAGGCCACTGGTGGCCTCTCCATGCTGCCCGACAAGGATTATTTTACGGGGTCCATGCTGGCACAAGTCGCAAATATGTCGGGCTTAGGAGGTTTCAACACGGAACAGCTTCGCAAAGTGCTGGCAGGCAAGTTGGTTACCGTGCAATCCGGCATCGGGCGTTTTTCATCCGAAATAGCTGGCAGCTCTGCCAAATCGGATGTGGAAACCATGTTGCAACTGACTTATTTGTCCTTCATGAAACCTAATTTTGACCGGGAACGTTTCGACGTAATGCTTGAAGCCAATCGCTTGAATTTGGTGAATTCGGCAAAGACTCCCGGATTTGTCCTGAATAAGGCTCTAAACAAAGCTATTTACGGCGACAATCCTCGCACGCAGATCTCAACCGAAGAAACATTGAAAAGCATCGACTTTGGCAAGATGCCGGAGATGTACCGACATTTCTTTACCGATGCTGCTGGTAACTATACGTTCTATTTCTTAGGGGATATTGATTTGGAAACCCTGAAACCTTTAGTGGAAAAATATCTCGGCGGATTGCCAGGCGGAACGCAAAAACTCTCCTCGAAAGACGACGGCGTAAGGATATTGTCAGGCGTAAAGAAAGAAAGCTTAAACGTTCCGATGCAAACTCCGAAGAGCCTAATCAGCTTCACTTATACCGGGAACTGGAACTACAATCAACCAAACAGCTTGATTATGTCCATGCTTTCTTCCTGTTTGCAGACTCGCTACACACAGACAATCCGCGAAGACAAAGGCGGAACATACGGCGTGTCTGTCAATGGTTCCCTCTCGCGTCAGCCAATCACGTCTTACCGCTTGAACGTCTCTTTCCAAACAGATCCGGCTAAAGTTCAGAGCCTGATGGAAATTGTGCAGGCGGAACTTGCCAGGATTGCTGAAAAAGGTCCCGAAACCGAAGACTACAACAAGAACATAGAATATTGGCGTAAGTCTCAGCCGGAAAGCATCAAGAACAATCAAACCTGGTTGGCATACCTCCAAAATTATTACACATGGGGAGAAGATTGGAACGTCGATTACAACGAATTACTGAAAAAGGTCACCCCCGAAAGCGTCAAAGAGCTTGCTCGCAAGATACTCGATGATGGGAACCTTAAACAGATTGTGGTATCTCCTGAAAAATAAGAGATACTTGTGGTACATTACCGGTAGTTTTAAAAAATCCTACAAGTCAATGGCTTGTAGGATTTTTTGTTATCGTTGGGTTTTGTCCGGACCTCCCAGTGGACAGAGGTCGGTGATATGCTTGCACCTTGCACAAATCATGACCAATATCACATCTCCTCCATCGACATCCCACGTAGCTCAAGGGCATACTGCGCAAGCTCCTTCTTTATCGAATTTGCTTTTATTTGTAGTAAATCCAGATCAATCTTTTGTATTTCCCTCTTTTTCCGTAGGAAATACAGCTCGGTAGAACAAAATCCACATCTTGACAATTATCATCCTGTAGGGATGATCCATTAAAAAAGTTGCATACCTACGGCATGAAATTTTTCTTTTGTCCCGCTTTTCTACCGAGCGAATATCCCAATGGGATATTTTCTTCTTCTACGGATTAAAGGAGTTCCTCAGAGGTTCTTTTGACTTATTCGTATTACTTTGCAAACCCTCCTTCTAAGTTTGTTTGTATAACATGCCGTTGCTTCTATTTCTTAGGCCGAACTCACGTTAATTAAGACACCCGCTGTCATTATCTGCATTGCTTTGTGTATTTTTGCTTCGATGAACAAGAATGCTCTTGAAATATATCGTGCGGAAACAAATGTCGAACTATCCCTGCCAATAGCAGATGACGGCATCAAGGCTGGATTCCCAAGTCCGGCACAAGATTTTATGGATCTGGCTATCGACCTGAACAAAGAGTTGGTACGCCATCCGGCAAGCACATTCTATGGGCGTGTTCGTGGCGACAGCATGCAAGGTGCAGGTGTGTACGATGGCGACATATTGATTATCGATAAGTCACTGGAACCACAAAATGGCGATATGGCGGTGTGTTTTGTCGATGGGGAATTCACCATCAAACACATCCGGATAGAAAAAGAAGTTGTTTGGCTCATACCTGCCAATGACCACTATAAACCCATCAAGGTAACCGAAGAAAACGATTTCCTGATCTGGGGGATTGTTACCTATTCGATAAAGAAACAACGGTAAAGCAAATCTTATTTTCTATAATTTACTCAAGAATTAGATAAATGTACGCCCTCATCGACTGCAATAACTTCTTTGTCTCGTGCGAACGGGCTTTCAACCCGGCATTGCGTCATCGCCCCGTAGTTGTTCTCAGCAACAACGACGGTTGCGTCATATCGCGCAGCAACGAAGCCAAAGCATTGGGGATAAAAATGGCTGTGCCGTTTTTCCAGATCAGGGAACTTGTGGAACAACACCATGTTGCAGTCTATTCTACCAACTTTACCCTTTATGGCGACATGTCCGACCGGGTAATGAAAACACTTTCCGGTCTTGTTCCCGATATAGAGATATATTCCGTAGATGAAGCCTTTCTTCACCTGCACGGAATAGAAGACGTTGCAAGTTATAGCAATCATATCGTCCGCACAGTGACTCGAAACACCGGAATTTCCGTCTCGATAGGTGTTGCAGCGACTAAAACATTGGGCAAAATAGCCAACCACTTCGCCAAGAAGTACAAGGCTTACAATCATGTGTGCGTGATTGACAACGAGGAAAAGCTTGTCAAGGCGTTGCAAAAAACGGACATTGGCGATGTATGGGGTATCGGGCGCCGACACGCCAAAATGCTGGAATATCACGGGGTAAAGACAGCCTATGACTTAACCCAGAAGAGCCGTTCGTGGATCAGGAGCAAGATGACAGTGATC
Organism: Bacteroidales bacterium 45-6; assembly: GCA_001897035.1. Classification (GTDB taxonomy): domain Bacteria; phylum Bacteroidota; class Bacteroidia; order Bacteroidales; family Dysgonomonadaceae; genus UBA1309. The sequence goes on along the minus strand of MKRS01000750.1, from coordinate 1,419 downwards.
GGGGAACGCACCTGGCTCGAATTGCGTGGCATTGCTTGCATTGAAAAAGATGAATTGCAGGCTAAGAAAAAACAGATCTGCACATCCAGAAGTTTTGGGCAACCAATTACGGAATACAACACCTTGTTGGAATCCATAGCTTCATTGGCCGCATTGAGCGTGGCCAAGCTGAGAAAACAGAAATCCGTGACAAAAGCTGTTTATATTTTCGCACACACCAACCGGTTCGGCGAAGAGGCGTATAAGTCCTCCAAAGTTGTCCCTTTGTCTTTCTACACATCGGACACCGGCGAGATTGTCGGTTACTGTCGTCAGGCCTTGGACTCGATCTATGTACCTCACCTGGAATACAAAAGGGCGGGCGTGGTGCTGATCGATATTATTCCCGAAGAATATGCGCTGCGGGATTTTTTCGATGAGAAAGACCGGGATAAGCAACAACGCCTAAACCGGGTGCTGGACGAGATAAATAAGAAGAATGGACGTGACGCCATAAAGCTGGCCATTCAGGGAGATGGTTACAGCAAGAATATTCGTCAAGAACATCTCTCGAAGCGGTACACCACCAATTTTGACGAGATCATCGAAATAAAGGTTTAGAAATCAAGAAACGCCCATTCAAAGAACGAGAATTGACCATTGTGGAGATTTTCCAATAAATAGAAGAATGAAGAAACATGACATCCTGATAAAGACACAGGAATATATCCGGAAAATTTTCCTGAAGGAAGGAACCGGACACGACTATTACCACATAGAACGGGTGGTGATAAATGCGAGGAAAATCTTGCAGGCAGAACAAGCTGACGACTTTCTGGTTGAGCTGGGAGCATGGCTGCATGATCTTGGCGACCACAAGCTCCATGACGGGATAGATAAGTCGGAGGAACTAATCTCTGCTTTTCTCGCATCCCTCACTGTTGACCAAGCAGTCATAGACAGAGTCGTTGAAATCGTTTCCCAGGTTTCCTTCAGCAAGGGCAACAAACCATCATCAATAGAAGCCAAAATCGTGCAGGATGCAGACCGCCTGGATGCAATCGGCGCAATAGGCATCGCCCGCTGCTTTGCGTACGGCGGCAGCAAGAGCCGTATTTTATACAGTCCCGACGACAACGAAAGAAAGGACTCGAGCCTTCAGCACTTCTATGACAAGTTGTTTAAATTGAAAGACCTGATGAATACCGAATCCGCCAGGCTGATAGCCGGCCAACGCCATTCGTTTATGGAGGAATACCTCGCCGAGTTTTACCGGGAGGTTCGGTGAGGGAAGCCAACTATTCAGGGAAGAAATTGTCAGGAGAAAGCGGCTTTTCAGGTAGTATACTACTCCCGTAAAAAGATACCACTGGGTAAGCTTAAAAAAAAACGATTAATTTTACCGATTATGAAAACAACAAGAAAAAAACACAGTGCGGC
>MKRS01000749.1 GCA_001897035.1 Bacteroidales bacterium 45-6 | reverse complement strand
TGTCCGACCGGATGAAGTTCACTACCGATTTCTCGATAACCCACACCGACAACCATAAGAACTATGCCTACGATGTGGGGGATGCCTACAACACCGAGAATCTCCTGAGCATGGCCTACCGCAAAATGCCGAACGTGTCTGTTTACAAGCAGGATATTCAGGGCAACAATACGGACGAATTTTATACCATCCTCCAATCGTCCACTTTGGATGCCTCCCAAAGGGATTTGCTCAATCCCGTAGCTTTGGCGTATCTGGCTAAAAATGAAGAGAAAAGTATCCGTGTGATACCCACTTTCCGTTTGCAGTACGACATCCTGGATCCTTACAAGACAACGCTCCGATACAGCGGATATGTTTCTTTCGATGTTGATAATCAGGTAACACGCCGTTTCTTACCGCGCGAAGTCACTACCAAGACTTGGGACAACGAGATCGCCAACATGAGTTATGGCAACGATGCCGAATCTCTTTCAGTGTATGGTGACCAGAACTTGACTTGGATTCCGAAAATAGGCAAAGACCAAGAGATCATGTTCTACGGCTCCTGGCAGTTTTCAACGATAGATCCGCGTAACCAGGAATTCATGCAATACGGTGCAGCGTCTTCTGTCATCACCAACCCGCTTCTGGAAGCCAACAACAGGATTTTCAAAAACAATTTGAGCCAGAGGCGAACGATGGGCTTGCTGGGCCGGGTGCATTATTCGTTGTTGGGCAGATACATTGTGGATTTGTCCATCAGGCGGGATGCCGATTCGAGGTTTGGATCCAACAACCGATGGGGGAACTTTCCGGCTGCTTCCGTGAAATGGATCGTGACGGACGAAAAATTTATGGAAAAAGCCAAGCCTTGGCTGAGCGAACTGGGAGTCCGTGTCGGCTACGGCGTGGTGGGGAACACTCCTAACCGGGATTACCTCTATTATAGCCGCTACAACGGCGATTGGGGGAACTATGGCAACAATTACATTGACATCTCCACCGTGAAGCCGACTTCCGTGAAATTGGCAAACCTGAA
>MKRS01000748.1 GCA_001897035.1 Bacteroidales bacterium 45-6 | reverse complement strand
GGCTGCCTCTAACTTCGTCGTCGCGACCGATCAGGTTCTTGAACAAGCCGTTGTTGGCAATGTGGTGGCCAGCCGACTGCGAAACACCCCGGTATCCTTCGCAGGAGAATCCGAAAATATTGATGCCGTTCCCGATTTCTTCTTTCATCTGGCGTGCCACGCGGTGCACGTCGTCCCCGATCAATCCCACAGGACAGGTAGAGAACACGGCTATGGCTTTCGGTTTGAACAATTCATAAGCTTCCCGGATAGCCTGTTTCAGTTTCTCTTCACCGCCAAAGACGATGTTCGAATCCTGCATGTCGGTCGAAAAACAGTAAGTGATGAAATTCGCCTCCTGGTCATCCACCGGCTTGGTTTGATTGCGGCGTGTGAGCCACGAATAGAATCCGCAGCCGATGGGTCCGTGCGTAATGTTGATGATGTCGCGCGTGGGGCCAAGCACCACCCCCTTGCATCCGGCGTAGGTGCAACCACGCTGTGTGATGATCCCGGGGATTGTCCGCACGTTTGCCTGGATCACGGGAGGATTCTCGTCGTCGCTCACCACGATGGCTTTGGCGCGCTTGCGGCCCACTTTTTTCGGATATTTCGCAACCACTTCGTCACGAAACTCGTGGAGAGATTCGATCAATTTCTCCGTATCCTTTGTTTTATCAATTTCGTTTACCATAATAATCTCCTTTCCTAATACCTTTTTTGATTGCTAATTTGCAAATTCATGTTAGTCCAGAGTGTCATCTCCAGATGCGCCTGTGTGCACGCTGTATGAACCCAATGCATTCACTACAAATATTTTGCCGTCGCCGCTTTTTCCCGTTTGGTTGGCTTTCACAATGGTTTCCACAGCCAAATCCTTCTTATCGTCAGTCACCACCAGCGTGATCAAACGCTTCGATTTCAGCCGGGGAACTTCAGGGACAAAGGTCAACGCATCGTCAAGAATATCCTCTGAGCCTTCATAGGCCTTGATTTTTTCCAAATCTCCGTGTCCTTGGCCTCTCCCAAGAACCGGCATAGCTGTAAAAGAAGGAAGACCCTGATCGGCCAAAGCCTTTTTCGTCTCCGACATTTTCGCTATGCGAATAATTGCCAAAATTAATTTCATAGGGCTTGCTTTTTCGTTTGTTTACTCTTTGCGTCCGCTCGAAATGGTGTAAGTTTCTTCCACCGGCGTGATAAAGATTTTTCCGTCGCCAGCCTGTCCTTTTTCTCCAGAACGGGCAGAAGCGATGATTGTCTCCACGACAAATTCCTTATCTTTTTCGTTAACAACGATCAGCAGCAAGTCTTTGGGTAATTCATCGTAAGTGACGTTTCCGACTTTCAACCCGCGTTGTTTTCCGCGACCGAACACCGACATCTTGGTGACGGCAGGAAAACCCGCATTGAACAAATCTTTCATAACGACCGGTGATTTTTCGGGTCTTACAATGGCTCTGATTAGCAGCATAAAAATTCCTCCAATTGTTTTAAATAAGTAAATGTTGATAGTTTTTCTTTGGGGACAGGCATATTAGTTTAGGATACCGAAACCAACCAAAAGTTCTTCGAGTTCCTGCATTTCCAGCGGAGTAGGAATCACGTGCATGGTGTTTTCGTTGATCTTCTTGGCCAATGCGCGGTATTCGTCGGCTTGGGGATGTTCGGGTGCATAATCGATCACCGTCATACGGTTGATTTCGGCGTGTTGCACCATGTTGTCGCGGGGAACGAAGTGGATCATTTGCGTACCCAGTTTTTTCGCGAATTCTTTAATCATGTTCGCTTCGTTGTCCACCTTGCGCGAGTTGCAGATAAGCCCTCCGAGACGCACATCGCCCACTTTACCAAATTTGGAGATAGACTTGCAGATGTTGTTGGCCGCATACATCGCCATCATTTCTCCCGAGCATACGATGTACACCTCTTGTGCTTTTCCATCGCGGATCGGCATGGCGAAACCACCGCACACAACGTCGCCCAACACATCGTAGAACACATAGTCCAAATGCTTGTCATCGTCGTAAGCGCCAAGTTGTTCCAGCAAGTTGATCGAAGTGATGATACCACGGCCGGCACAACCCACACCTGGCTCGGGACCGCCCGATTCCACACAGCTTGTGTTCTTGAAGCCTGTTTTCATCACATCGTCCAGTTCCACGTCTTCACCTTCGTCGCGAAGCGTATCCAACACTGTTTTTTGAGCCAAACCGTGCAGCAACAAACGAGTAGAGTCGGCCTTAGGGTCGCAACCTACCACCATCACCTTTTTTCCCATTTCAGCCAAACCGGCTACCGTGTTCTGTGTGGTTGTTGATTTACCGATACCACCTTTACCATAAATTGCAATCTTTCTCATGACCTTTTTATTTTTTTTAGTTAGACCTAAATTGAGTTTCAACATGTATTGTTATGCCAAACTATATTCAAAGGATATACCACAAATGCGGTATATAAAGAGAAAAAAGAAATAAACAATTAATAATCAGAGGATATATTTAAAAAATCCATTATTACACAAAAAGATAACGGAGTCTTAGAAAATTCATTTATGTATAAAAAAAACAAGAATCCTACATTTTCGTGGGATGGAATAAGGAGGTGAGAATTGGCGGATGCACCACGACGGATTGGATGCAGGGGTTTCCAAACATCGGGTTATTTCACAACAAAGGGAGTGACCGAAGCCACTCCCTTTGTTGCAGATTGGAGTTAAATGGGAATGCCAGACTCCCTTATTTCTTGGGCAATGCATAGCCGTATTTCAGCCAAATTTTGTCCGCCTTTTTGCTCACGACATACGCCATAAATGCTTTCGCATCGGCATTCGCAGCAGCAGGCTTCAGCAGTACGTGAGCTTGCTCAATCAGCGGGCAATCCTTCACCGGCAAAGGATACACCTTGCCTTTTCCCACCATGTCGGGAGCCATGGCCAAAGAATAGGCAATGAAACCCACTTCAGCATTTCCGGTGAATGCAAATTGGGCCGCCTGGCTGATGTTTTCGCCCCAAACAATCTTCGAGGCTATTTTGTCATACAAGCCTTTCCTCTTCAACAAAGCCACCGTGTTTTCCCCATAAGGAGCTTTCTTGGGATCGGCAACAGAAATTTTTTTCACAGCTGGGTCCAGTAGTAGCTTGAGTCCCTTCGACACATCCAGCGTGGTGCTAAACATGGCCACGCGCCCATAGATATAAGTGCTTACCGAACCGGCGGCGAAGCCTGCTTTTTCCACTTTCTTCGGAAAGTCCACATCGGCAGCCATGAACACATCGAAGGGAGCCCCGTTGGTGATTTGCGTGGTGAGAGTCCCCGAGGAACCGAAAGTGAGTTCAAGGGTAGTTCCCGGATGTTCCTTTTCATATTGTTTCTTGATTTCCTCCAACACGAAGCGGAGGTTGGCGGCGGCGGCCACCTTCACAGTTGCAGCAGAGGCCGAAAAAGCACAGGCCACAGTCAACAAAAGAGATAGAATTATTTTTCTCATACAAGTTATTTTTTAAAATTGGAATTACAAAAATTTAGGTTTGAACGACAGCATGATGTAGGCCCAGCTCGATTTGGTGTTGCCTGAAAGTTTCTTGACGGTCTTTGTCAGGTCGCTCGCAAAATAGGAACTCCAGCCGCCCTGTATGTTGAATATCGGCGACACCACGTAGTTGGCGGTTATGTCGAGTTCCGAGCCAAGTCCTTTTTTCGGTTTTGCTGCCGAATATTGCTGCGCAAGGGAAAATGCGTGGAAAACTACGTCGATATTGAATTTCTTGCTCGGCGTGTAGGTCAGTCCGCCGTACATGTCGGTCAATCCGGATGCCGGCAAAGTTGTCCAATACTCCATCGAGCCGTTGAAGGAATGGTTGGAGCCAAACAATTTATTGAATGTGTGGCTTTCCGATTTTGCGATGTCGTACTTCGATCCCGACAGGTAATCTGCACCAAGATTCACCGCCAAAGTTTTGGTCAAGTCTCCTTTCAACTTGACTGCCAGCAAATAGGCGTTCAAGCTTTTGTTGGCGGCATCGTGCCCGAACTGGTAATATCCGGTCAGATACGCATACAACGGAACATTCTTGTCCTTGTATTCCAAGTTGCCGCCCAGCGTGTTGCGGATAATCAGCTTGTTGAGCAAATTGGTTGTTGTTCCCCGCTGGAACCCATTGTTGACCCACAAGGCTGTGGCATTGACCTTCCCGAACGACTTTCCGAGCCATACGAACGCCATGTATTTGTAGGGCGAAGCTGTGTAAGGAGTCTGCGTCAGGTCGTCGCCGCTGTTGTTATAGGCCGTCCCCAGGTGCGCCTTGACAGCCTTTGTCTCGTACTTCAACAAAGCCAAGTCGTGTGCATTGCCGGTGTTGCTCCAGTTCGAAGCAGAGAACAGGCGTTTGTCGTCGTACTCCAACGCTTGGCGACCAATTGTCACCGACAGATCCTTGTCAATCGCATACGAACCCCAAGCTTCATACACACCAAAGGAGTTAGACGAGGCACTGCCTGGTGCAGCCACATTCACATTTGTGGAACCATAGAAATGGGTGTCCTGCAAGGTGATCTTCGCATTCACCTTTTCGCTCGCATAAGAAAGATTCAAGCGGGTGCGGGCCGCCGTCACCAACGTCGATGGAACGGAGTCGGCCAATGGAGCCTTGAACCCACTTCGAAACTCACTGCGAGTGCGCAACTCCCCGTCCACCTTCACGGTTTGGGCCGCAACTGCTTCTGCAAACAGCAAACCTAAACCAAAAACCATGCTTAATGCCATTCTTTTTTTCATAACAAAAATACCTGTAAAACTGATAAAACAATTAGTTGACTCCGTTGTTGGAAAAAAACAAAAACCGTTATACACGGATAGGATAACGATTGGCAAAAAAAAGATCAGAGGAAACAGGTATCC
>MKRS01000747.1 GCA_001897035.1 Bacteroidales bacterium 45-6 | reverse complement strand
TGAATATCTTGTCCACAAGGCCTATTTTAGCGGATTCGGCAGGTACGAAACTTCCAATCTGGGCAAGCAAGGTAATCAAAGCCGTTTGCCTCAAAAGGGCGGATTTACCCGCCATATTGGGTCCGGTGATGATAATGACTTGCTGGGTGTCGTTGTTGAGCATCACATCGTTGGCAATGTACGATTCACCGAGAGGAAGCTGCTTCTCGATGACCGGGTGGCGGCCCTGACGGATCTCTATTTCGTCGGTATCATTCACCTGCGGACAAATGTACTTGTTTTCCTTGGCTACCAAGGCAAAAGAGAGCAGACAATCGATGCGGGCTATCAGGTTCGCATTTTCCAAGACAGTCGGGATATAGTCCATCAGGATGGTCACCAGATTGTTGAAAAGGGTCGTTTCCATGGCGAAAATCTTCTCTTCCGCCCCCAATATCTGTTCTTCGTATTCCTTCAATTCCTGGGTAATATATCGCTCCGCATTCACCAGCGTTTGCTTACGGATCCAAGTTTCGGGCACTTTGTCCTTGTGGGCGTTGCGCACTTCGATGTAGTAGCCGAAAACATTGTTGAAACTGATTTTGAGCGAGGGAATACCCGTGGAGTCCGATTCCCGCTGCTGAATTTGCATCAGGAAATCTTTTCCTTCGAAGGCGATGGAACGCAGGTGGTCGAGTTCCTCGTTGATCCCTTTCTTGATGATTCCGCCGCGATTTGTGAGTGTGGGCGGATCATTTTTAATTTCCCGTTCAATTTGCTCCCTGATGATGGGGCAAGAGTTCAGCTTTTCCCCTATCTCTTTCAGACTGGGTTCGTCCGCTGCCAAAAAGGCCTCGCGAATAGGCTCGATGGCATTCAAGGCGGTTTTGAGCTGCACCACTTCCCGTGGATTCACCCTTCCCACAGCCACTTTGGAGATGATTCGTTCCAAGTCACCAATTAGGGACAGGTTTTCCTCCAAAAGCTGTTTTATATCCAAGTCCTTGAACAGGTATTCCACCACAGCCTGACGGCGCTGAATGGCTTTCAGTTCTTTCAATGGGAACACCAGCCAACGGCGCAACATGCGGGCGCCCATCGGCGTAACGGTCTTGTCGATGATGTTCAGTAAGCTTTTGCCGCCTTCGTTCATTGTGTTCACCAATTCGAGGCTACGGACGGTGAATTTGTCCAATCGGACAAAACGGTCTTCCTCGATGCGGGAAAGAGCCGTGATGTGCCCGATATGCTTGTGCTGCGTATTGTCGAGGTAATGAAGGATAACACCTGCGGCAACCACGCCATTGGCGAGATGCTCCACGCCAAAACCCTTCAAATTGCGAGTCTGAAAGTGGCTCAGCAAGCGCGTGCGGGCGGCATCTTCGGTAAACAACCAGTCATCTAATTCGAAGGTGAACATCCGAGTACCGAAAGCTTCATCAAAAAGCTTCTTCTTGCTCCGTTCCACGAGCACCTCTTTGGGGGCAAAATTATTCAAAAGTTTGTCGATATACTCCCTTGACCCTTCAGCCAGCAAGAATTCGCCGGTGGAAATATCGAGGAAAGAAATACCACACAGGTTTTTGTTGAAATGCACAGCCGCCAAGAAGTTGTTTTCCTTGTGGTTGAGAATATTGTCGTTGATGGAAACACCGGGAGTCACCAGCTCGGTGATGCCCCGTTTGACGATCTTCTTGGTCAATTTGGGATCTTCCAACTGATCGCAAATGGCCACCCGCTTGCCAGCACGAACCAGCTTGGGCAGATAAGTATCGAGCGCATGGTGAGGAAATCCCGCAAGTTCCACAAACTGAGCTGCTCCATTGGCCCGGCGGGTCAATGTTATACCTAAAATCTCAGATGCTGTGATTGCATCTTCGGAAAAAGTTTCGTAAAAGTCACCCACGCGGAACAAGAGCACTGCATCGGGATATTTGTTTTTTATCTCGAAGTACTGCTTCATCATCGGGGTTTCCACTATATTTTTCGCCACGCTTTTTTGATTTTTAATGTAACAGACAAAGTTAGAAAATTATCAGCCAAAACAGAAATGCTTTTTTTCTGAAGGCAATCATTTTAATTTAAAACGAAAATAAATAAAGAAGAAACCCAATTTTAGAGAAACCCCTTTCCTTTGCCAATTGTTTATAGAATGATTAACTAAAGAAAAAGATAATTATGTCAGAAGAAAAGTCTTTGTTGACAATCAAAGTATTGCCAAATGCTCCCCTCGAGGTAGTGGGAACTGTGAAAATCGTGTTAGCTGATGGCAGCGAAGTCGAAAAAACAAATGCTCACTTGTGCCGTTGCGGTGCCAGCAAGAACAAACCGTTCTGTGACGGGTCGCACCGAAAAGTGGATTTCAAGGATTGATCTTTTCTATCTTTGTTGTAATCCTTAAAGAGACGAGGAAAGGATGTATTTTTGCGAATACACCCTTTCTTCATTCTATATAAAGAGCTTATTTCCTATCGAAACTCCCTGAAAACAACATATTTTCCATTCAACAAAAGCCGGAACGAATCGGCCAAAGATTCATTCAGCGTGCCTTCCCACAGATGATTGAGCGTATGGTTTTCCAACGGATATTTGAGATTGGAAGAACTAATGGTCGTGCCGCTCATATTGAACAGCGAGACTTGCTGACCCACGAAACTTTCAAATTCAGAATCCTGCGAAACAGCATCAAATACACCGTAATCGGTTATCATTCGGAAATTCGCCTCTTGGATGTCCAAGTATCTGGCCAATAAACTGATGTTTGCCAAGGTGTGGTCTTCGCGCTTTCCGGTTGCACCCAAAAAGGTGATATGCGTCCGCCCTTGTGAGCGGCAGAAATTAACAGCTTTCGTCAAATCATTGGTGTCTTGGTCGGGAACACGGTGGATAATGTCGAAAAAGCGTTCGAAATTCTCTTTCGACACTGAGTCGCAATCGCCCACAATGGCATCGGGCAAGCGGCTGTGGTTGTTGAGCAATTGATTGGTCGCACCGTCACAACAAACCAAATACTGGGCCTTGTCGAGGATGGACAAGGCTATTTCGCTTTGCGGGAATTCGCCGTTGGCGAGAATCACCGTTTCGGCTTGGAAGTCTATCGTTGGAAGTTCTATTTTTTTCATTTTTATATTACCTATTTTAAAGAGCCGGTGCAAATGTCGGCAAATTGAATGAAAATACCGGCCTTTTCCCTATTTGTTGTGTTTGCGGCCCACATGTCGGAGTGTTTCCAGGTATCAGGTTAGCCTGACGGATACTTCCATGCTTGTTTGAAGCTTTCAGGACTTCCTGATAAGTATTTCCTTGGATGTTTCATAGATCAGGACTTCCTGAAAGGAATTTTCACCAATGCATGATAGTTTCAGGATCCCCTGATAGGGTTTGGAACGTGTGTTAGCCCGTTTCAGGATTCCCTGAAAAATAATCGCCCTCGAAAGTCATCCCTTTTCCTTTGCTTTGGCCATCTTTGCCCATTTGGCATATCCCCAGAAAGAGCCAACAAGATACACAAAATAAAGAATAGCGGTGGGATAAAGTCCTTGCGAATAGAAGAGGTACACCGAAAAGGTATTGGCCACAATGAGTGGCAGCCATTGCTCCACATAGTGCTGTGCAAGCATCCAGATGGCCACAATGCTCAAGGTGGTTATCAGGCTATCGCCCCAAGCCACTGTGCTTACTTCTTTCGGCACTTGCAGCAGAAGCCACCAAATGCCTGCAAAAAGAACGCCAGAAACAATTGCTATCGGCCCCCATTTCCAAGCCGGGATATTTATCAATGGGGCATTTTCCTGATCGGGATTTTTGTGCCATTTCCACCAGGCATAGCTTTGCGCAAAAATGAAATAGACATTTATGCCGGCAAAAGCATAAAACCTGGAGATGAAAAGAACACCCACATAGAACGCGGACATCAAGATGCCCGTGGGGAACATCCCTTTGTGCGCCTTCAGCTCATAATACAAATAGAGGAACCCGAGAAGGGTCCCTACTATTTCCTGCCAATGTGTCTGGATAAATGCAATCATATTCCTTTGTCAGAATTTCAAGGATAAGCGCATCATGAAATTGCGTTCGGCCTGCGGGTAATAACCAATGGCGTCAGCATACTGCTTTACGTTGGAGCCTTCGTTGTAATATGCTCCAGCCCATCCGTTGGCGACATATTTCTTGTCGAACAGGTTGTTCACGTATGCTTGCAGTTCAATCTCTCCTACCCCTTTCACCTTGTGGGTGAATCCCACTACCAGGTTGGAGAAGAAATAACTGGGAAGACTGGAGACGTTGTCGGATGTATTGTCCAAATACTGTTTGCCCACGTATTTTCCAATCAGGGAGATGTTCACCCCTTCTGTCGGCATCAATGTGATGATGCCGCTACTGATGACATCGGGCGAGAAGCAGATGTTGGTTTTCTTATGGTATTCCGAATTTTGTCCGACTGCGGTCCAGTTTGCATCTAAGATGTCATAATACGCAGTATAGTCCTTGATTTTGCTTTGGCTGAAGGTGACATTGGCATCCAAGCGAACGAATTTCACGGGAGTGTATGATCCGGCGAGCTCGATTCCGGTACGGTAGCTTTTGCCCACATTCTCCATCAATTTGTATCCCACGTCGTTCAATTTTCCAGTTTGCACCATCTGGTCCTTGTAGTCCATGTAGTAAAAATTGGCATTGAACGCATAGTTCGATTTGTTGATGCGGTATCCGAGTTCGTAGTCGAACAGACGTTCAGGCTTGATTTGCTTGGTGTTTCCGCCCTTGATTCCCTCCTTGAGGTCGGCTCGCAAAGGCTCGCGGTTGGCAACCGAGGCGGAGGCATACACTTCGCCCAAGCGGTTGTTTTGATCCAACTGATAGCTCAACCCCAATTTAGGGTTGAAGAAACTATAGTAATTTTTGCTGGGGATTTG
>MKRS01000746.1 GCA_001897035.1 Bacteroidales bacterium 45-6 | reverse complement strand
TACTACTTAGGCGAAAGTAAGTACAGCGGTTGGATCATCGAAAAACGCCTATTTACAAAAGGGAAAATACAATAGAAGAATTTGCCTATACCGCAGGGAATGAAGATAACATACATATCAGCAAACCAAATTCAACACCCCCAAGCAACCCAACAGGAGCAGGAAAAAACGGCTGTACATTGGTGGAATATTCAACAAAAGCGGTAGCGGTATTTGGAGATACCAAGAGTATCAAAGACGAACTTCGGGCGATGGGCGGACGGTTTAACGCCCGACTGACCTTTAACGGTAAAAAACTGGCGGGTTGGATATTTTCTAAATCACAGGAACAGCAGTTAGCCTGTTATTTCGGACTGGATTAAGTAGTAACACGGGGCAGTAACCCTGCCCCACAAAACAAAAATCATGGAATACAAAGAATTATCAATATACGAAAAATTGGAACGGATACAGGAAGTAAATTACTGCCGAGCCGAACGCCATGAGGTAGCGGTTTATCTGAATGCATTAAGACGTAATTACAGAGCGGTAATTGAAGAATACGAGAGCTTTGGAGATAGCCCACGCCAGTTGATTATGAATAAGCGAGATTACGACAAGCATCTGCTTTTCGGGTTTACAAAGAAAGAATTTAACCAATATGGTTGGTTGGAATGTCCCTGTTTTTTGGAACGGGAAGAAATAAAGTTCCCCCATCGGGACGGTTGGGCGGTATCCAATTATATCACAGTGGGCAAGGGTTTAAACGGCAAATGGAGTTACGGAGTAAGTTATTCCCATAGTACGGGCGGATCGGGTTACGGTTTAGGCGTGTGGGGTAAGATATTCGACAACCGAAAAGACTGCCTGAAATCGGCATTAAACGATATGCTGACAGGGCTTGAAAAAGACAGCAGTAAGACCGACAGATACGCCCTAAACGTACTTAAACAGGCAAAAGCCCTATTTGACGAGATTACAGGACGTAAGCCTGTACAGTTAGAATTATCATTCTTTTAATAACAAGTAAATCAATAGATATGAAAACGACAGAAGTAAACGAGAGCATAATAGGAAAACGTTGTAAGTGTATTTTTACAGGCTTAATGGTAACAGGAACGATCGAGGAAATAAAGATCGGGAAACATACCGCAGAAGTGAAAGTCCGTTACGATGAACCGCATCAATGGGGAAACTTAGAATATGAATATGGTTGGGCATTCGGAAGAGTGCATGATGAGTTCGGATCGCTCCGTCATTTGGAAATCATAGACGACCAGTATCAGGCAATAAAAGTAACATTTTCGCAGACCATTAAGGAGATAGACCGAATGTTTACCCGTGATTATGAGAACTGGCAGACGGTCAATCTGAAAGAATGGATTGATAATTATGAGAGTTCCCGATTTACACAGATTGACGAATATACTGCCATTATTACTTCTGAATACAACATGGATTGCGTAAAGGAATGGCTTGCGAAAAATACCCCAATGAGAATAATAGACAATTTGAACTAAAACAATATACAGCAATGAAAACAAATTCAATCAATAAAAACGGCTGTTCCGTCTGCGAACAGGGACAAGAGAATTACACAACATTCCGCCCTGCCTACCGTCCGAAGCAAGCATTTTACCAATATGATTATAGACATACGGACGGGGAACTATTCAGCATAGTAGCACCGACTTTGGAGGAATGCCGTTCCCGTCGGAATGAATGGATAGCCGAGAAAAGTAAAGATAAGTATATTTTATTCTTAGGCTTTCAACGACTGGGAGAGTTCGACACCATTAGTGAAGCTAAGAAATATGCACAGGATAGCGGATTAACAGGAGCATTTAACTTGTTAGGCGACAATTATCGGGACGCATGGTATGTATCACAATCAAAACAAGAACAAGTATGAAAATAATAAAAGACATCACAGGAAACAGCATCAAGGTAACAGACCTCGATGCTGCTATCAAGCAATGTAAAGACTGCATAGAAAGCCCTTATAAAATGGAATCAGGGCATACTGTTGGCGAAAATTATGCGTATATGCTAATTCAACTAATAGAAATCCGACAGGAACAAAGGCGGAACAACTGGTTGCCCGGTACTAAAATGCGTTATGAAGAAGGCAAACGTTTCACAAAATTAGATATTGCCTATGAAATCGGACGCCATGAACCATATCATCCTGCTTCCCTATATTGGGACAGCTTACACCGAAAGGAACTGGTAACTTTCTTCAATGATATGTTTGGAACTGATATAGCATGAACAGACGGCGGATTTTTCCGCCGTTACTTTTTCCATGACTAACTAAACGGACAGGGAGAAAAAGTAACAAAAAGCCTATTAAATAAACAATCCGAAACTTTTGGTAGGTTTCGGATTGACAATTATGCTGTATAAAAAACTATTCTGTCGTTATAGTTTCAAATAATTTAATCCACTTGTCTTTTAAGTCTGTGGGTATAGATTCCATCGTTTTTTCAAAACGATTTTGGATTGCACGAGCAATCTCAACTTTCCAACCATCATTTAATGTTACATTATATTTTTTAGCCCAATCTTCTATTTGATTCACAATGTATGTATCCGAGAAATTGTAATAGCTGCCACAAAACAACTCAGCTAAATTATATTATCGATAGAAATAGTGCCTATATATTCTTTGGATATATAAGCACTGTTTTTTATTTAAAGTCCATTTAGTCTTCATCTTCAGCATTAAACAACTCCTCATAGAACTTTCTATTTTCCTCGCCCCATTGGTCCAATGCGTCTAGAATAGGAAATGCGGAACGACCTAAATCAGTCAGAAAATACTCAGTACGAGGTGGTTGTTCTGCATAAATTTTTCTATCTATAATCTTATACTCCAACAATTCTTTAAGTTGTTGATTTATTACACGTTCTGTTGCATCAGGCACCTCCTTGAATATCAGACTTGGGCGTAGTGGCTTATCTCGAAGTGCTTCTATGATGCAAATTTTCCACTTTCCGCCAAGCACCTGCATAGCAATGCTATAACCACATTCTAGATATATAGGGATTTTTCTTTCAGACATAATTGTATAGTTAATTTGTAGGAACAAGATACAAAAATAGTGCGAGAATGCATTCTTTGATTATTTTGCTTATCATTCTCTTATCCTAATTCCTTCTCAAACATATACATCAATTTATCTTTTTCATTCAGTTCTACACTTCTGCTTACCTTTTTATTGGTGATTTGATAGCCCGAAAATCGAGTAACAAAAATGCCCAAGCCTTGAGTGTAGGAGCTGACTTCTGCTGAGTATTCTTTACTAGTATCTAAAGGAATTTCACCCAAAATAGTAGTCCAATCACCATCTGAAGTAATAGTAGATATTTCGCCTTGCATCTTGTTGATGTCTGTAATAGCCCTAGCATTCACAGCTATTGGAATTTGCAATTTAAAATCTAAGATTGGCTCCAACAACTCAACATCAGCTTGTTGTAAAGCCAATCGAAAAACATAGGGAGCTAAACTTCTAAAGTCGGCAGGTGTGCTCACTGGACTATAATAGATTCCGTGAGAAAAAGTGACTTTAAGGTCGGTTACTTCCCAGCCATACAAACCCGATTCACAGGCTTTCTTGACTCCATCGAATACTGCATTCTGAAAAGATTGATTCAAGTAGCCCAATGAAATATCGCTCTCTATCGTAAGTCCCGCACCGATTGGCAAAGGTTCTATAATCAAGCCAATAGATGCCCAATAAGGATTAGGTGGCACTTCGATATGAATGGTGTATTCCGATTTCGTTTTCAGACGTTCCTTATAAATCGTTTTCACCTCTTCAAAGTAAGCATCTACCGAAAATCGCTCCTCCAACAAAGTCAAAATAACTTCCCGTTGAGTTGCTCCATAAAGAGAAACTTCTAGCTCATTATTATCAGCATTGATACCAAACGTTAAAGATGGATCTTCTACCGATAATACATTCATAGCAGAAATTAATTTACTCCTATCCTCTACTTTGGCAGGATGTATAGATGATTTGAAAGCAGGACTAGGAATATTCAATTTATCAAATAAACTTGGCATTGTTCCTAAATAATCACCTACCATCAGACTTTCGGCATGGTCTAAAATTGCAATATCGTTTGTAGAAACTTCATCTACATCTATTTCGTTTCCAGCGTAAAAGGTCTTTAAACTTCTTATTTTCAGATTCTCATCTGAGCCATTGAGGTTGTATGATTTTCTTGTTCTAAGGCTTCCCCCTATAATCTTTAGATAGGCTCGTTTCTGTTCCTTCTTATTATGCTCAATTTTATAGACATAGGCAGATAAATCGTTCTCTTGAGGTAGAGATGTTTCAATAAAAGTAGTGATTGAGTTTAGCAAATCTTCGATACCAATGCCATACATTGCTGAGCCATGGTAGATAGGATGTAGTTTAGCGAATTGAACAAGATGAATCATTGAACTCCAATAGTCTGAATTTGAGAGTTGCGTATCGCTTAAGTATTTTTCAAGCAAAGAATCATCTTTCTCCAAAATTGTTTCTCTGTCCTTTTCTGATATGTTGTGTATTGTACAGCTAGAAGTTAAAATCTTGCCATCAACGGATTGCATAAGAAGAATATCTTTTGAAAGGTCCATCGAATCGGTTGTGGTATTACCTTTGTCCACACTTCCACGTACCTCAGTTGCTCCACTAGCAAATAGCAAGTTCTCAGTAATGGAGGTTTTTCCTGCATCAATATGTGCAAGAATACCTATATTTATAGTTTTCATTTGATTATTTATAGTTTTCATTTGATTTTGTAAATAATATAGCGGATGCTTTGTAGAAATGCATCACATAAAAAATACATCCTTGATGGTAGAATGTACCACAAGAACTTGAATTCGTATTTCTAATTATATTATTTACTGCCGCATAGTGTGACAAAGGTAGAAAATAAATTTTAAAATCAACTATCCTAAATCGTTATCTTAGAAAATCCGTTCATACCTATTCCTGATGAACTAAACACCGAACAAGAAGATGACATAGTGGGATTGTGGAGCTGGGATGGGAAAGGAAAAGTTGTTGTAAATTGTACATTTCATAATAAATGATTGCTAAATTAGATACACCATATGAATCAACTAATAAACTATATCAAAACCTATGTCGCATTATCAGATGAAGAGTGCGAAGTGCTCATGTCTTTATTTGAAATAAGGAAACTGCGAAATAATGAGGTGTTTTTTGAAGAAGGGCAAATAGCAAATGAACTCTATTTTGTAACGAAAGGCTGTATCCGATTATTTTACAAAGTGGATGTGGATGAGAAAACAGCTTTTTTCTATTCGCAAGGGCAATTTATATGTGCTGGAGAAAGCTATAATCTAGGTATTGCTGCTAAAGAGAATTATCAGTCTATGGGTCAATCTGAGATAGTTATATTGGATAAGAAGAAGGTAGAAACTTTGCTCCAAAAAGATTCCAAGTTTGAAGCAATAGGACGTATAGCTACCGAAAATGAATTGATTGCCAGTCAAAAGATAATTGCATCTTTTGTTACTCAAACAGCCGAAGAGCGATACCTTGAATTATTAGAAAGCAATAGCGAACTTTTTCAGAATGTGCCTCAACAATATATTGCATCTTTCCTCGGTGTATCACCTGAAACATTGAGCCGCATCAAAAGTCGCATTCTGAAACGATGATTTCTTGACAATCGTCAAGTACAATAGCTAATTCATCACCCTATCTTTACAGCAAAAAGGACATGAAAAAAGTATTAGTTGCTGGAGCTACTGGTTATTTAGGGAAACACATTGTCAATGAGCTAAAAAGTAGAGGATACTGGGTAAGAGTATTAATCAGAAAAGAAAGCCAAAAGAAATTGTTCAAAGATGTGGACGACTTTTTTGTAGGAGAAATAACCATGCCCAAAACACTTGTTAGTATTGCAGAAAATATAGATTGGGTGTTTTCTACCATTGGCATCACAAGGCAAAAAGAGGACTTGACTTACATGGATGTAGATTATCAAGGAAATGTGAACTTGTTATACGAAGCTGAAAAATCAGGAGTAGAGAAATTTGAATATATTTCTGCCATTAATGGAGATAAACAAAGACACTTAAAGATTTTTGAGGCAAAAGAACGTTTTGTAAATGAATTGAAATCGTCAGGTTTGGACTATTGCATTATGCGTCCTAATGGTTTTTTCTCAGATATGAAGGACTTTTTAGAAATGGCTAAGAAGGGGCGAGTTTACTTGTTTGGTGATGGACAGTTTAAGCTCAACCCTATAGATGGTAAAGATCTAGCAGTTGTTTGCGTTGACAAAATGATTGCTGGCAACAGAGAGGAAACTGCTGGAGGACAAGAGATACTGACACAAGAGGATATTGCCAAAATAGCATTGCGAGTTTTGAATAAACCTCTCAAGATTACTTTTCTGCCAGATTGGACTCGCAAACTCTCTATTTGGGTGTTGCGAACATTCACATCTTCCAAAGCATATGGTCCATTTGAATTTTTCCTTTCAGCTATGGCTCAGGATAATATTGCAAATCAATATGGCAAGTTAAAGTTGGAGGATTTTTATATGACGATTTTGAAGGAATAATTATTGCCAAATAGAATCTATCAAGAATAAAAATATTCTTTCCTACCTTTGCTCCATGAATAAAACAAACCTCAAAATACATCCATCCGACCAAAGTCTAGAACTCTCTTTGCCCTATGCAGATGGAGGAATCAAGGCTGGGTTTCCTAGTCCAGCGCAAGACTATATTGAAAGTGCTATCGACTTGAATAAGGAGTTGATAAAACATCCTGCATCCACTTTCTATGGACGTGTAAAGGGTGATAGCATGATAGATGCTAATGTGCATGATGGCGATATTCTAGTGATTGACAAATCGCTAGAGCTTCAGAACGGTGATATGGCCGTTTGCTTTATTGATGGTGAGTTCACTATCAAATACATCAAACTAGAAAAAGATGTTATTTGGCTAGAACCAGCCAACGAGAATTATGAACCAATAAAAGTGACAATCGAAAATGATTTCTTAATTTGGGGAATTGTAACGTATTGTATTCAAAATAAGAGGAGGAGATGAAAGAAGAAACAATAGAAACATACATCCAAAAGTTTCCTGAAAATATTCAAGAGATTTTAAAGAGAGTGCGAGAAATAATTTTGTCGTGCAACACTGAATTAGAAGAAACTATAAAGTACGGAATACCAACTTTTATATTACATGGTAATTTGGTGCACTTTGCTGCATATAAGAAACATCTAGGCTTTTATCCAGATCCGTCAGGTGTTGAAGCTTTTAAAGATAAATTAGAAGGATATACCATATCTAAAGGAGGTATACAATTTCTATACACTGAATCCATTCCTTACGACCTTATTGCTGAAATTACACTATTTCGTGTAAAAGAGAATATAGAAAAAGCACAAAAGAAGTCTGTTTAATATGATAGGACTCATCGACTGTAATAATTTCTTCGCATCATGTGAGCGAGTTTTCAATCCAAATTTGGATGGAAAACCTATTGTTGTGCTTTCGAATAATGATGGAGCAATAATTGCAAGAAGTGAAGAGGCTAAGAGGTTAGGTGTGAAGATGGGTGTGCCATTCTATCAAATCAAAGACTTAATAAGACAACAAAATATCAATGTATTCTCTTCAAATTATACACTTTATGGAGATTTATCAAGGCGAGTGATGTCCATTTTAGCTGAGCAAGTTCCCGAAATAGATGTGTATTCTATTGATGAAGCATTCTTGGACTTGGCTGGTATCGAAAACTTTTCAGAATTTGGACAGAAACTAGTGAGAACAACTTGTCGAAGTTCTGGTATACCTGTCTCACTTGGTATTGCTCCAACACGCACTTTAGCCAAATTGGCTAATAGCTTTGCCAAACGATATCCTGCTTATAACAAAGTTTGTATAATGGATTCTGATGAAAAAAGAATTAAAGCTTTACAGAAG